>CANJPY010000021.1 GCA_947476255.1 Chthoniobacteraceae bacterium
CCCTCGGCCCACCGCTTCATCGCCGACGACGTCCAAGACTTTCTCCCTCGCCTGGCCCGCCGCAAGGAACTCTTTGATGCCGTCATTCTCGATCCGCCCACGTTTTCCCGGGGCAACAAGGGCCGCCGCTTCCGCGCAGAAGACGACCTCGAATCCCTGTTAAACGCGGCGTTGGAAGTCACCACACCAAAAGGGCGCATCCTGCTTTCCACCAACTGCACAAAACTGAACCTCACCGCGCTCGAAACCATCGCGCGCTTTGCCTTAAAAAACGCCCGCCGCCAAGGCGCACTGCAACGTGCCCCCTCGCTCGTTGATTTTCCTCAGGGCAATCCGGCAAGCACCCTTTGGATTCAACTCAAATAGCCATGCCCCTTCAGGCATTCGCAGGTCACGGGCGCATCTTAGCCCCTCACCAGAGCGCTCCATCTGCCGTCATTACGGAGCAACCGACTTGAGGCGGATGCGGCGGTATTCCATCTGCCCCCGGTCACCCTCGAGTCCAATGGGCCCCGCCGCCGGCACCGCAAAATTATCGGTGAGTAATTCTCCGTTACATTCCGCCCGCGCGACACCTCCGCGCACACTGACTACAAGCTCGTTCCAGTCTTGAGCCCGATATTTTTTTAATTCCTTGTAAGGACCAGCAAGCAAGTAGTCGCGGCACTGCAACTGCGGTCCCCGAATAAATACGCCGCTGTCGGCATTGGGGGTGGCCCTGAACTCCAGTTTCAAGTCAAAATCACCTGCAAATTCCTGCGTTGTTGAAATTTGTTGAATGCGCCTTCCCTCGGCTGGAGTCACAACAACCAGTCTGCCGTTAATCGCGCGATAACGTCCGTCGCTGCTCTCCGTCTTGCCCTCAAAGGCAATAGCATCCTTGACGTCCACCACCACAGGGGCTCCCGGCTTGGGCGGTGCTGGATTTTTACGAGGCGTCGTCGCACGGAATCTCCATCCTGTCAGATCGCGCCCATTAAAGAGAGACACAAACCCGGGCTCAGGCGTGAACGCATCGGGTTCCTTGTCGATAAAACCGAGAGTGGCAAACACCGGCCGTAACGCCGCCCCCCACAGTGAGTAGCCCGAATCGTTCAGATGTAGGAGATCTGGGAAATAGTCCTTCTGCGCGTCTCCGGCTGCGTCCGCAAAAAGGGTCCACGTATCCACAACCGTAACCTGCGCATCTCCGCGCACCGAGTTTTCGTAGAGCTCGTTCACACGTTTGATCGTTCCCGCAGGTCTCTTTTTTTCACTGGAACTCGGAAACATCCGGCAAAGAACAATGGGAACAGCAGGATGCCGCGCCTTGATCGCCGCAATGATCTTTTCACAGTTTCGCCCAATCGCCTCCGCTTCAATCCCGACTTCAATGTCGTTCGTCCCCAACAGCATCACAATGGCCGAAGGGTTCAGCGACAACACGTCTTCCTCGAGTCGGAGCAGCATCCCACGGGTGGTGTCTCCACTGATCCCGCGATTGGCCAGTTTCATTCCGGGAAAAACCTTTTTGAAATCGGCACCCCATCCCTGCGTAATCGAATCTCCCAAAAAAACAACGGCACCCTGATCCTGCTGCACCTGCGCTGCCCACTCGGTGCGTGCCTGCTGCCAGCGCTTCACGTATCCGTCATAGCGCCGCAGCGCCCCTTCTCCGGGATAGCCAGCCTCATCGGCAGGCAGCGATTTGTCGGCGGGAAGTTTGGCTACTTGTTGGGCATGGAGCAGTCCCGTGCACAATACAGCGAAAAGGAGGGAGGGTAATCTCATGACTGGAGTGTTCCCCCATTCAAATGCTCTTGTCTGGCAGTTTCTTTGATACTTTCCCCGAAAGATTTTTAGTTCACAGAAACCTTCCTGCGGCTCACCGCCTCCGCACAACCGCCTTCGAACCAAAACTCATCCGAGCCCCAATCCTTAAAAGTTTCTGTATTACACCACGGTGTGCGAAATCCTACGACATCAGTTCTCTAACGGACTTCAACACCAGCCCTGAATTGGAACTGTTACCCGTGCTCGTCGCGCGCAAATCTGTTCCCGCCACATCCCCGAAACGCCCCATCTGCATCGCGCGCAAATCAATCCCGGACCCCGCGGAACTCGCCACCGTCAATTCCCGCAAGTCCGTCCCAGCCACAGGTCCGTAACGCCCCATCTGCATCGCGCGCAAATCAATCCCAGACCCCGCGGAACTCGCCACCGTCAATTCCCGCAAGTCCGTCCCAGCCACCGGTCCGTAACGCCCCATCTGCATCGCGCGCAAATCAATCCCGGACCCCGCGGAACTCGCCACAGTCAACTCCCGCAAGTCCGTCCCAGCCACAGGTCCGTAACGCCCCATCTGCATCGCGCGCAAATCAATCCCGGACCCTGCAGAACTCGCCACAGTCAACTCCCGCAAGTCCGTCCCAGCCACCGGTCCGTACCGCCCCATCTGCATCGCGCGCAAATCAATCCCGGACCCTGCGGAACTCGCCACAGTCAACTCCCGCAAGTCCGTCCCGGCCACCGGGCCGGACCGCCCCTTCGGCATCGCACGCAGATCTATTCCGGACCCCGCAGCGCTTGCAACTGTCACATTTCGGAGATCTGTCCCGGCCACCGCACCGGAATTTAACTGCACCGTTCTCAAATCCGTTCCAGCCACACTTCCTCCACGATTGGCCATCGAACGCAAATCCGTTCCCGAGACACCTTCGACAGGCGCGCCAAAGCCCTGTCTCAAGCTTTGAAGCACAGGTCTAGCTCCGTCCAGATTGCCAGCCCTCGCTTGATACTTGAGGGCGTTCATCGCCTCCTTGATTCCCACATTGAACTGCATCGAACCGAAACCACTCAGCGAAGACATCGCAAAAGACTGCGTGAAATCACTGACCGCGGACTTGAAACGCTGGGAATCTCCCGCCGCAATCGCAGACTGCAGGGCCTCAAAATGATTCGCAAACCGCGAAAAATTTGCCTGCTGAACAACGTCTCCAACACTTGGGACTTCAGTTATTTTGAGAACACTCATAACAAACGGGGTGACTCAATGGCTTAGTCAATACACGACACTCTAACTGTTATCCAAAGGTTAAATCAACCCAAAACGCACGTGCAAAGCGCGGACTTACAAGTGGATTGCATCTTTAAATCGCTTCATAATGCTACCGACGTTCAATCCAGCACGGCGCCACCCGTTTTTGCGCCCGCTCAAATCCCTCATAAACCGATAAATCCTGCACTTATTATTTAAATCATACACCTCGCAAAAGTAACCCCTGCGAGCGTCGCTCGGCTCCCATTCCCACGAACGCCCGAATTTAACAGCCCCCCTGCCATGCGCTGCGCAAAAGTCTATGCTCGACACGGCCCCCAATCTCTCATTCAACCGCAGGGATGCGTTCCCTCCTTCTCCGTTGCCTCCTCGCGCCCGCCGTCCTCCTGCAGCTCAGTGCCTCCGTTTTCCATGCCGCGCCGCCCGCCTACGAGACGCGCGCCGAACATGACCCAAATGGCATTGGCAAATTCTACCTCGGGAGAGAGATCGCGCACGTGATGGGCCATCAGGCCGCCGGTTGGCTGGAACGTCCGGAGCGAGAGTCTGAAGAGCGGACAGATCTTCTGATCCAAGCCATGCAACTCAAAAAAGGGGAGATCGTCGCCGATATCGGCGCCGGTTCCGGTTATTTTTCATGGCGCATGGCCAAGGAAGTGGCGCCTGAGGGCAAAATTTTGGGCGTCGACATCCAGCCGGAGATGTTGGACTTGCTCCAACGCAACATGCAACGCCGCGGAGTCTCCAACGTGGTTTCCGTGCTGGGGACCACGACGGACCCCAAACTGCCTGCAAACAGCGTCGACACCATTCTGATGGTGGATGTTTACCACGAGTTTGATTTTCCCTACGAGATGGCCAAAGCCATGGTGGCGGCCTTGAAAAAAGGGGGGCGTATCGTTCTGGTAGAATTTAGGGCAAACGACCCCGAGGTGAGGATCAAAAAAGTCCACACCATGACGGAGGAACAGGCCAAGAAAGAATTCGCGATCTTCCCTGATTTGCATTGGGAAGCCACGCTCACCCCGCTTCCCCAGCAGCATATCCTGATCTTCCGCAAACTCTGAGCCCTCTCATTTTATGCCCCAACTTGCCACAAACCGCTTCACCTGGAGCCGCCGTGTTTCCGCAACCACCGCGGAAGAGTGGTTTGAAACCCTCGCGCATTTGGGGCCCATGCGGGTCATGCTCACGCAGAACGCGGGCTCCCATTCAGCGCAACTTCAAGCCCATGGCCTTTCCAATCAGGAAGCAAAAGCCCTCCAAAAAGAGCACGGCGGAAAAATAAGCGAGGCCACGTGGCTCACGAAAAACAATCCCCCCCAACGCGCCCCCATTCGGGTACGCGGCCGTTTTTCAGTCGTAAGCACCGAGGCTGAAAAACGTGCAGCCTTTGAAAAAGACGGCAAACCCGCCCTCTGGATTCCTGCAGGGCTCGCTTTCGGGACCGGCGAACATGCCACCACCGCCATGTGCTTGAGGCATCTCGCGGACATCTCCACCGGATTTAAGGGCAAAACTTGGGAGTTCCTCGATCTGGGCACTGGCTCCGCCATCTTGGCCATGGCAGCGCGCGTCCTCGGTGCAAGCAAGGTCTTGGGCACCGACTTCGACGCGCTTGCGCTCAGAACCGCCAAGGAAAACGTCCTCAACAATGGCCTTACCCAACTCAAACTCATCCGCTCCGACGTTTTGAAATGGACCCCCGAACGCACTTGGGACGTCGTTGCCGCCAATTTGTTCAGCGGGGTCCTCATCGAGGCCGCCCCCATTATCGCCAAAGCGGTCGCCAAAGGGGGCCATCTCCTCCTCTCGGGCGTGCTCCGTGAACAGGAGGAGGAAGTTCTCGCGGCCTTCACCGTGCAAAAGCTCTCCATCGAACGCGTTGCACGGAAGGGAAAGTGGATCAGCGCCTGCGCCCGAAAGACCTTAACCGCAGTGCGTTAACAACAACACTTACAGAGGAAACCGCCATGGCGGCGCTCGCGACCACAGGACCGGGTGCCCAGCCGTTCCAGACCTCCAAGACTCCCGCCGCCAACGGCACTGCAAGCGCATTGTAGCCAAAGGCCAACACCAGATTTTCGCGGATCACCCGCAACGTCTTCTTCGACAATTCCATGGCGTCGAGCAGGGAGCGCAGGTCATCCCGGATCAGCGTCACGTCCGCAGTCTGCCGGGCCGACGCCGTGCCGCCCCCCATGGCGATGCCCACGTCCGCCTGCGCCAGCGCAGGCGTGTCGTTCACCCCGTCGCCCACCATCGCCAGCAGGCCGCCTTTCTGTAAGTCACGCACGATGTTCCTTTTCGCATCCGGACGCACCCCGGCGAAAACACGCGAAATCCCCACCGCTGCCGCCACTTCCCCGGCCGTAACCGCATTATCGCCACTGATGAGCACCGCTTCCACGCTCCTGCGTTTCAACTCAGCAAGCACCTCCCTTGCCTCGGCACGAATTTGATCCGCCACGCGGAACCACCCCGCAAACTCCTGATTCACAGCTATCCACACCCGCAGTTCGCGCTCTTGCGCCGGAGTTTCTGGGAGGGAGACACCTGCAGACTCCATACAAAGCCCAGAGCCCACAAGAATCTGACACCCGTCCACAATGGCCTTTAAGCCAATTCCGGGAACAGCTTCCACGCACGAGGCCTCTCCCAAGCGCATCCCGCGCTGCCTCGCAGCCCGCACCACCGCCAGAGCCACAGGATGCGCACTCTCCTTCTCCGCTGCCGCCACCAATCCCATCAGATTCCCCTCAAAAGACTTTCGTTCCCACCACTCCACGACGTCCAAGCGCCCTTGTGTGAGAGTCCCCGTCTTGTCGAAGGCAACCACACGGACCTTTGCCAGCGTCTCCAAAACCTCTCCATTGCGAAAAAGGATCCCGAGCTGCGCGCCTCTGCCCGTGCCGGCGAGAATCGCCACGGTCGTCGCAAGACCCAAGGCACATGGACAAGCCACCACAAAAACCGACAAACCATGAAGCAGGGCCGTTTGCACTCGATGTTCGCCCGCTCCAAGAAGCCACCAACCCAGCACGGTTCCGAGCGCTGCAAACATCACCCAAAGGACAAATTGTCCAGACACACGGTCCGCCATCTTCTGGATTTGCGGTTTTCCGGCCTGCGCTTCGCGTACTATCTTAAGAACCTGCTGCAAAAACGCCTGTCCACCCGCAGATTCCACCCTAACGCGTAAAGCCCCGTCACCGTTGAGTGTTCCCCCAACCACCTTTTGCCCCGGCCCCCGAACCACGGGTGCAGACTCCCCCGTCACCCAGCTCTCATCAACGGTCGTGCGTCCCACCAGCACTTCGCCATCCACGGGAATGCGCTCGCCCGGGGCGACCCTGATAACCATTCCGGCCTCCACTGCCGCGAGCGGCTTTTCCTCGATTTCCGTCCCCTCCTCCACCCGGGCAACCCCGGGCTGTAACTCCGCAAGGGCAAAAATGGATTCCCCCGCCTTAAAGCGGTTGCGCAACTCCAGCCAGCGACCAAAGAGGGCGAAGGTCACAATGCCCGCCGCCGCCTCAAAATAAGAACTTTCATGCGCGGGGATGCCCGCAAGCCACGCCGCCACACTCCCAAACCAGGCAAAAACGGCCCCCCCTCCGATAAGTACATTCATGTCCGGAGCCCGTCGCACAGCCGCAAGCCAACCCGCGTGCAAAATGCTCCGCCCTGCCCCAAACAACACAGCCCCAGACACCGCCATTTCCATAAACACCCTGCCCGGAAACTCCGCCGCCAACGCCGAAGCCGCCCAGAAGTGCCCGCCCATCGTCCACACAGCCAGCGGCGCAAAGCCGGCCACCGCGAACTTCCACCTCCTTGCCGCCTCACACAGTTCGGCTGCGCGTCTGCGCAACTCCTCCGAGGCTGACAAGGGCGGCAATTCCACCTCAAAACCCTCCTGCACAATAATTTTTTCGACACGCTGCGAACGGTTCCCCTCTTCTCTGAAAGCGTCCGCCAGCCCGTCCTTCCAAAACACGCGCGCACTGCTGGTGGCAAAATTCACACTCGCTTCAGCCACCTCCGGAACGGCCCGCAGAGCCGCTTCGAGCCTTCCCGCACACCCCGCACAATGCATCCCCTTGACGAGCCACTCCTGAGAGCCTTGGTTTGATAAGTTCATGCTGCCTCCTTGAACTAAATTTACATCTAATGCCGACTTTTACCATTCCCCCTTTCCCATCTCGCTTCCTACCCCTATGCTAACACATTCTATGAACCCCGAGATTCAGAAGGCCCTTGAGGCCGGTAAAATTTCAGAAGCAACCGCAGCAGCCTTGGAAAACCTCTCCGAAGGCACCTGTATCGTCCACAAAAGCTGGGGGTTCGGCAAAATTGCGAAGCACGACTTCGACTTCAACCAAGTCGTCATTAACTTCACTGCAAAGCCGGGCCATGCGATGCAATTCCAATACGCTGCCGAGTCCCTCAAACCACTCGCTCCGGATCATATCCTGGCAAGAATCGCAGAAAATGCGGGGAAAGTGCACACTGAAGCCACCCAAGACCCCGTAAAAATCACCGCCGGAATCCTCGCCCAGAATCACAACCGCATCAGCCAAGATGAGTTCACCAAACTCTTTGTGCCCGCGGTTTTTAAAGAAGAAGAGTTCAAAAAATGGTGGGACGACGCCAAAAAACGCCTCAAAAAAGACGGCCACTTTTCCATCCCCACCAAAAAGAGCGAACCCATCGTTTACCGCTCGGAAGCAGTCTCCCACTCCGAGCAGCATTTATCCGCGTTCCAACAGGCAAGGCAGGTCAAGGATCAGATCTCCGCTCTTGAAAAAATCCTCAGATCCATCGCAGAAATCACCGATCATGCGGCTCAAATCCAACCCGTCATCTCGGATCTCGAGGATTCCGCCCGGCGCAATCTCAAACTGCGCACCGCCGAGTGCCTCACGCTAATTTCCCTCCGGGACGAACTCGTCGAACGCGGAGATAAACTGCAGGCCGGGACGGACGCACTCACACTCGCCGCAATTCTCCTCGAAGAGCAGCGGAACCTGACCACCCTTCTGGAAGAAATTCCGGCAGCCAAGGTGAAGCGCGCTCTGAATGCGCTGCAGGAGGCTTTTGGCGAAGAATGGTCCGCAAAAGCCCTTTCCCTTATCGAAAGAGGCAGCACCCGTCTCGTTTCGGAAGCCGCCCGCCTGCTTCAAGATAACGACCGCACCGATGAACTCCGCACCGCCCTCGACCGTGCGATCCGCAACCATTCGATCTCCTCAGCCGCACTGACCTGGCTGTGCGACAAAAAAGAGCGCGCGCGCAAGGACAGCCCTTTCCGCGGGCTCCTTCATCCCAGAGTCATGAGCGCCATGCTCTCGGCCCTCGAGCGCGACCAGTTTAATGAAAACAGGGACCGCAAACTCCATGATCTGATCATCAACGACATGGAATTGATGCCCGATCTTCTCTCCGGGGCTGAATTGGAGGAAGTCCGCGAAGCCATGCGCAAGCTGTTGCTCACTCCCGTTTTTGAGGACCTCAACAAACGTTCGCTGCTGGGACGTTTCGTGCGGGTATTCCCCGAGCTTGAAGCTCTTATTTCTGGAGAGCGCTCGGAAAGTTCCTCCGGCGAACGCGAAGAAAAACAGGAGGGCCTCATCGTTTCCTGGGAAAGCCTCCAAAAACGCCAGGAAGAGTACGAAGATCTCATCAATAAAAAGATCCCCGAAAACTCCCGCGACATCAACGAGGCTGCAAGCCACGGGGACCTCAAGGAAAACGCTGAGTTCAAGGCCGCCAAGGAAATGCAACGCATGCTCGGGCGCCGCCGCTCAGACTTGGAGCGCGAAATCATGATCGCACGCGGCACGGACTTCGCCAACCCCGACACTGCACAAGTGTCTATCGGCACGTCGGTCATCGTTAAAGACGCCGCCTCCGGGCAGACGGAGACGTTCCACATTCTGGGCGCGTGGGACTCTGCCTTGGAAAAAGGAATCATCTCTTACAAAACAGCCGTCGCGCAGGCCCTGATTGGCCAGAAAATTGGTGCCACCGTTTCGCTTGCTTCGGAATCGGGAGATCGGCCCGTGGAAATCACCTCAATTACTGCGTGGAACAAGAACTAGCCTGAATTCGACAATTAGGATTGCCGCCTTCCCTCAGGGAAGGCAGCCTCCTCCGCGTTTTTCAGACTCTTTTCAAAACCCAGCCAGCCCTCAAAGCTCTTAAATTCACAACCGGACAAAAAAGACAACCATGTCACTCACCGCAATTTCTCACATTCTGGCCCGTCAAATCATCGATTCACGGGGAAATCCCACCGTTGAAGTGGACGTTGAACTCTCCGGCGGCGCTGTCGGTCGCGCCGCTGTTCCCAGCGGTGCAAGCACCGGCGAACACGAGGCCGTTGAACTTCGGGACGGAGACAAAACCCGCTACTTGGGCAAGGGCGTGACCAAAGCCGTGCACAACGTGGAAGAAATCATCGCCCCTGAAATCGAAGGCTATGACGCCTTGGACCAGGTGGGCATTGACCGCGCGCTTCTCGCGCTCGACGGCACACACAACAAGGGCAACCTCGGCGCAAATGCCCTGCTTGCGGTTTCCCTCGCGACGGCCCATGCGGCCGCAAACCAGCTTGAGCAGCCCCTCTTCAAATATATCGGCGGCCCAAACGCCAAGGTGCTTCCCGTTCCCATGATGAACATCCTCAACGGAGGCGCTCATTCCGACGCTCCGATTGATTTCCAAGAATTCATGATCGTTCCAAGGAAGTTCGAGACGTTCTCCGAGGCCCTCCGCGCAGGCACCGAAATTTTTCACGCTCTCAAGGGTGTGCTCAAAGGCCGCGGCCTTTCCACAGCCATCGGCGACGAAGGTGGATTTGCCCCCAACCTCAAGAGTGCGTCCGACGCCCTTGAAACCATTGCTGAGGCCTGCAAGAAAGCCGGTTATAAATTGGGCGAAGAAATCTTCATCGCCCTCGACGTCGCCTCTTCTGAATTTTTCGATGCGGCCACCAAGCAATACGTCTTCAAAAAGAGTGACCAGTCCCGCCGTTCCGCGGCAGAACTCGTCGCCTACTATCAGGAACTCCAAAAAAGTTATCCCATCATCTCGATCGAGGATGGTTGCGCCGAAAACGATTGGGACGGTTGGAAAGCCCTGACCGACGCCACCGGCCACAACACCCAGCTGGTTGGAGACGACTTGTTTGTAACCAATGTCAGCTTCCTGCGCAAAGGTATCGAGCGCGGAGTGGCAAACTCCATCTTGGTCAAGGTCAACCAAATCGGAACCCTCACAGAAACCCTCGACGCCATCGAACTGGCCAAGGAAAACCGTTACACGGCCGTGATTTCACACCGCTCAGGGGAAACCGAAGACACCACCATTGCGGATATCGCCGTTGCTACCAATGCGGGTCAGATTAAAACCGGCTCTCTATGCCGGACCGACCGCGTGGCAAAATATAATCAATTATTAAGAATCGAAGAACAATTAGGTGACAACGCCGTTTATGGAGGTAAACTGCGCTAGTTTTATCTAATAACGAATTGTGAGCGACCGTTTCTTCGAGAACCAAGCACCTACAGTGCCTCCGGTTTGGGTTTCCCTGAACCGCGCGCTGGCTTCTGCCATTGTTCTTCTGGTGATCGGAACGCTCGCAATTCGCTACCTTCCAGAGACTTCCAAACGCGACGAGATCCAGTCCGACATCCAGCTCCTGGAAGCTAAAGTCGCTGAGAAAAGGGCCCTCCTCAAGCGGCACGAACGCCAGGAACGCCTTCTCCGCACCAACCCCGAGTACCTGAGCATGGTGGCCAGGGACAAATTAGATTTGATGCAGGAAGGCGAAACCCTGTTCCGCTTCGATGCCACGTCGAAGCGCTGACACCGCCTGACTGCTCTCAATTCCAAGTTCGAATTCCAAGTTCGAATTCCAAGTTCGAATTCCAAGTTCGATTTTCGAATTCCCGGTTCGAATTCCTTGTTCGCTTCCCAGCCTTGGCTCCACTGGTGCTCTCAAAGTTTAAGACGCCCCTGAGCGGATCTCGTGCAGTTGCAAAGAACACCTCTGCCTGCGATTTCACACTTACCACTGCGGTGTGACGCGATTCCATAATTTTACAGGTTTCCCTCGAGTTTTTATCGAGCCTTTATTCTAATCTCCCTTTCTCTGTTCCCATGGCTTTAGACCTCTCTTCCCTTGATATTTCCAGTTTAAACAGCCGCGTTGAAGAACTCAGGAGGTATCTTTGACCTCTCCCATCTGCAGTCACGACTGAACGAGGTGGAAGGCGCCATGAGCGCACCCGACTTTTGGAACCACAAGGACCGCGCACAACAGCTTGTGGAAGAGGTCTCCGCCCTGCGCGCAAAAATCAACCCGCTCCTCTCCCTCCAACGGCAAATCGCCGACTTGGGTGTACTTATCGAACTTGCTGCAGCCGAGGTGGATCAAAATCAAGCGGCCCTCGAAGTTGAAGCAGAACTGCAGTCCTTCACCAAATCCCTCGAACAGTTCGAACTCAAAATGCTGCTCTCCGGTCCAAACGACCGGAATGCAGCATTCCTCTCCGTACAATCAGGCGCGGGCGGTACCGAAGCCTGTGACTGGGCCGACATGCTCCTGCGCATGTACCAGCGCTGGTGCGAGCGGCGCGGTTACCAGACCTCCATCATCGATATTCAAGCCGGCGACGAAGTGGGCATCAAATCTGCAACTATCCGAGTTTCTGGGGAATACGCATTTGGATACCTGGCCACCGAACGCGGCGTCCACCGCCTCGTACGGATCTCTCCTTTTGACTCGAACAAAAGGCGCCACACTTCTTTCGCCGGCGTGGATGTCGTTCCGGAGCTTCCAGAAAGCGCCCCCATCGAAATTAACGAAGTCGACATCGAGGTGGACACCTACAGAGCCGGGGGCAAGGGAGGCCAGAACGTCAACAAGGTTGAAACAGCCGTCCGCATCCGGCACAAACCCACGGGCATCGTCGCAGCCTGCCAGAGTGAACGCTCTCAGATGCAAAACAAACACCTCGCGATGCGGATGCTCTCGGCAAAACTCCAACAACTTGAGGCCGACAAACGCAGCGCCGAAATCGAGCGCCAATACGGCGAAAAAGCAGAAGTCGCTTTTGGTTCCCAGATCCGTTCCTACGTTTTTCAACCGTACCAGATGATCAAAGACCTGCGGACAGGCGTTCAGACCAGTGATATTCAGGGCGTTATGGACGGGGACATTGACGCCTTCATCGAGGGCAAACTGCGTGGACTCACGGCCAAGCGCGGCCCGGGGCAGGATGACGACATTGATTAGCGTCCACACGGACGTTCCCTGGGGCGCACGCAACCCGTAAAGACGATTCGGCATGGAGCTCGATCGCATCCTGCCTCCCTGCGAAGGATGCTAAGGAACGCGTGTTCTCATGGTATTCAAAGTGGTGTGCACGGCGTGAGGCCTCTTCATCCCACGTCTTAGCCTGCAGCGCTGTTTGGAATATTCAGACCCAATTCAAAAAGTATGCTTCGCCGTCTTCTCATTGCAGTCCTAGGTATCAGCGCCGCTTGCCACGTTTTTGCACAGGACAAAAAGTCGCTCGATTTCGTGCACGATATCGCGCCGATCTTAAAACAGCACTGCGCAGATTGTCACACCGGAGACAAAAAAAAGGGCGGCTTATCGCTAAACACTCATCCTGAATGGCTTGCAGGAGGAGAGAACGGTGCGGTTTTTGATTCCAAGGCCCCTGCCAAAAGCAGAGTTTTGGAACTGATTTTCAGCGCAGATCCAGACACCGTCATGCCACCTCTGGACAAAAATCGCCCCCGCCCCACAAAAGAGCAACTCGAGTTGCTCAAATCATGGGTGGTTTCTGGAGCCGCATGGGAAAGCGGTTATGCATTTAAACGCCCAAGCTACGAGGCGCCCATCAAACCTCGCCTGCCCAGCCTGCCCTCCGCCGTGGAGGGACGCAACCACCCACTCGACCGTCTTTTGGACGGATACCTCGCTAAAAACAAACTTGCCCTTCCAGCGCTCGCGGATGACGCAGTGTTTGCGCGCAGACTCTATCTAGACCTTCTCGGGCTACTCCCCAGCCCCGAGGTGCTCGAAAAATTTCTCAAATCAGACGCTCCGGACAAACGCAGCCAATTGGTGGACACGCTGCTGCAAAATAAAAACGATTACACGGAGCACTGGCTCAGCTTCTGGAACGATCTCCTGCGTAATGACTACGGAGGGACGGGCTTCATCACGGGCGGACGCAAGCAAGTTTCCTCATGGTTGTATGAGGCTGTTTACACAAACAAACCCTACGACGCGATGGTCCGGGAGCTCGTGAATCCGTCTCCCGAAACCGAAGGCTTTGCCCAAGGCATCACATGGCGGGGCACCGTAAGCGCCAGCCAAACTCGCGAGGTCCAATTCGCCCAATCCATTTCCCAGTCTTTCCTCGGATTGAACCTCAAATGCGCGTCCTGCCACGACAGCTTCATCGACAAGTGGAAACTCACCGACGCCTACGGCCTCGCAGCCGTCTACGCAGATAAGCCCGTGGAAATCGCACGCTGCGAAAAGCTCACGGGAAAAACCGCTGTAGCGGCGTGGCCGTTTCCCGAAATAGGTCAAATCGAGCCAAATGCACCGCGCGAGGTACGCCTGAAACAGCTTGCCGCCCTGATGACACATCCGGACAACGGATGGTTTGCCCGTACCATTGTAAACCGGCTTTGGGCTCGCCTCCTAGGCCGTGGACTGGTGCACCCAGTCGATGCTATGGGAACACAGCCGTGGAGCGAAGAAATCCTCGATTACCTGGGCTGGCATCTCGCTCAGTCCAAATACGACCTCAAGGCGACCCTGCGTCTTATTGCGACCTCTCGTGCCTATCAATCGAATGCCGTGCCTCGTGTGAAGGATGACGAAGTAGGCGCTTATGTCTTCAAAGGACCTCGAGCCAAACGCCTGAGCGCTGAACAATTTTTGGACCTCATCTGGCAACTCACCGATTCCGCGCCCCTCTCCCAAGATGCTCCCCTTCGACGCGGCGAACCATCCCAAACCCTCCTCGCATCAACTACGTTAGCAGCAGTCCCCATTCGCCATGCAGGCGACCTTGCAGCGCAAAGCCCTCCGCCCGCCGACCCCAAAGCCACGCCCGCCACACCGAAGCAAAACCTTGTGGCTTTGCAAAAAAACATCGAACTTCCCTCCAAACCCGTTCGTGTGTCCGGAATCCTGAGCGGCTCGCCAGCGGTTCGCATTCTCGTCAATGGAGCGCTCCAACAGGCTCCAAAAACCACTGCTTACGGACGCATCACGGATTTACAGCTCGCCGATGTTTTTGCCAAGGGCTCAAACCTGATCGTTCTCCTGCAAACCACCCCGAATGGAAAGACCTCGCAAGCTTGGATGGAACTGGAGTTTCTTTTTGCAGATGGCTGCCGGCAAAGAGTCTACACCGACGCAACTTGGACAAGCGCAACAGGGTTTCCCGAAGAGTTCGTAAAAAGCGGCAAGTTCTCGCAAAAAACACCGGAGTTCACCAACGCGGCATGGATGCCGGTCGCTGTGAACTCGACTCAAAACAGCGACGCACTGCGACAAACGCTACTTCCTGATTTTGTTTGGGCCATTCAACCCCGCCTCCCCGCACGAGCCTCCCTGCTCAAGTCAGATCTCCTGATGCGCACTTTGGGCAGACCAAATCGAGATCAAATTGTGACCTCGCGTCCGAATGATCTAAGCACACTAGAAGCATTGGATCTTTCGGCAGGAAAACGCCTCTCTGAACTGGTCGCGCTCGGCGCAAAAAAAATTGCGCAACGCCCCGAAATTTCCGCGGAGTCTCTCACGCACTGGCTTTTTCTACACGCCCTCGCACGCCCGCCGCAAGCGACAGAACGCGAAGCGGCTCTCGAACTCTTGGGCACCAGTCCTTCCGTGCAAAACATCGAAGACCTCCTCTGGACAGTCTGCATGCTTCCCGAATTTCAACTCATCCGCTGATTGAAGACACACGCCATCTCATCCTATGAACACACTGTCCTTGGATCCTCAAAACACACGCCGCGACTTTTTAAAGAAACTCTCGGCCGCCTCCATGGCCGCCTGGATGGCACGCGAACCTCGTGCGTTTGGGTCGGTTGAAAAAGTGATCCACCCAAAGGCCACGGCAGACTCCTGTATTCTTCTGTGGATGGGCGGGGGCATGGCCGCTCCCGACAATTTCGATCCCAAGCGTTACCTCCCTTACGAGAAGGGGCGCCTCATGAAGGACATTTTGTCCACATTCCCAGCCATCGACACCGCTGTGGATTCCATCAAAATTGCCCAAGGACTCGAAAATATTGGCAGTGTCATGGATCGAGGGACGCTCGTGCGCTCCCATGTCCAACCGGATCTCGGAAGCATTCTACATTCCCGCCACCAGTATCACTGGCACACGGGGTACGTTCCTCCTCAAACGGTGGCGTGTCCGCACATTGGTGCGTGGATGTCCAAGGTTCTCGGTCCCCGCAATCCCGTGATGCCGGCCTTCATTAACGTGGGACAACGCATCGAAGGCGTCGGTGAATCCGAGGAAATCAAGGCGTTCACCACCGCCGGCTTTTTCGGAACGGAATTCGGTCCGATGAACCTCCCCTTTCCCGAAGAAGCCGCTCAATCGGTGCGCCCGCCCGCAGGAATGGAGCCTGGCCGTTTTGAAAACCGTTACAAACTCTATCGCAAACTCGTAGACCAAAGTCCGAATCGAGACTTCCTCAGTGATTATCAGCGCGAGTCCATGTTGCGCTCGTTTGAAAACGCCCAGCGCCTCTTGGGCTCCAAAGAAAAGGACGCCTTTGACCTTTCCCTCGAACCCAAGGAGTCTTTTGAAAAATACGATACCGGTCGTTTTGGACGAGGCTGCCTTCTGGCCCGGCGCTTGGTGGAAAACGGAGCACGTTTCGTCGAGGTCACCACCGAGTATGTCCCCTTCCTCCATTGGGACACCCATGGCAGCGGCCACGAAACACTGGTGCGCATGCACAAGGAAATCGACCTTCCCATCGCCACTCTCATTCGAGACCTCGAACAAAGGGGCCTTCTGGAACGCACCCTGGTCATCATCGCCACGGAATTTAGCCGCGATGCCATGGTGGAAGGCACCGTGGGTTCAAACGCAGGAGACCAGGCAGCTCACAAGGGGGATACAATGGAAGACCCCAAACACTACGGCCTGCACAGGCACTTTACAGGCGGCTCCTCGCTCGCGCTCTTCGGAGGTGGCGTCAAAAAGGGCTTCCTCTATGGGAAAACGGCCCCGGAACGCCCGTGCCTCGCGGTGGAAAACCCTGTGAGCGTCACGGATATGCACGCCACCATTTTCCGTGCGATGGGGATCAGCCCAAAAACCGTGTTCGACATCGAAAACCGCCCGTTTTACGCCACAAGCGACGGAAAAGGAGAGCCGGTGCAAGCGCTCTTCGGGTAGTTGACTGGAGCGCTCCCGCAAGGGCGTGCTGCGAGTGGACAATACCCTAAATTTGACAAAGCCTCAAGGAGCAATCCTTCCGGGATGGCACTCTTTGTGCTGCAAAACACGGAAGATATGTCCACTTCCCCTTCGTATGGTATTCGCGGAATCGGCGCCAAAATCGTCATCAGCGGACTGCTGATCGCGCTCACCCCTCTTCTCATCTGCAGCATCGTTGCGATTCGCAAAGCCTACCGTGACCGCGAAACCTCGCAAGGCGTCACCTGCCAGGGCGCGGTAGAACAGGTGGCAGACAAAATAGACCGCCTTCTCTTCGAGCGCTACGGCGATGTGCAGGCGTTTGTGTTTCACCCGGGCGCGGCCGACAAGCCTGAGGTCGTGGCCCAAACCGCGGACACCTTCACCAAGATGTACGGCTTCTATGACCTGATGATGGTCGCCGACGCCAGCGGAAAAATCATCGCGGTGAACACCGTAGACGCAGAGGGGAAACCCATCGACTCCAAATCTTTGATCGGCAAAAGCGTCAAGGGTGAACCCTGGTTTGAAGACTGTATCAGCGGAAAAATCAAAGAAGGCGAAAGCTACACGGGTGATTTGGCCGCGGATCCTCTTGTAGCGCAGGTCTACAAGTCCCAGGGGCTGTCCCTGAACTTTTCAGCGCCCGTCCTGAACGCAGAAGGCAAACCCATACGCGTCTGGAGCAACCGAGTCTCGTGGGAACGCTCCGTACGCGAGGTGCTTTCAGGTTTGGATAAAATTTTTAATACAAGTGTGCTGGGGCAAACCGAACGCACCTCCATCGAAGTCCTTTCGAATAAAATGCAGATATTGGAGGAATATCCAAAGTCCTCGATTGGCACCTCCGTTGGCGCGCCAACGGTGACGCTTCCCCAATTGACCGGAAAGAGCGGCTTTTTCATCTCCTCGGAAGCAAACGGGCAACGCGAACTGGTGGCACATGCGCCCTTTTCGGGCTTTCTCTCGTACAAGGGGCAGGGTTGGCGCCTCGTGCTGCACAATCCCCTCGCGGCTGCAATGCAGGAGCCCAAAGCGCTGCGCGATCTCTTTATTTTATTGATCGCGATTTCCGTTGTAGGCACCTGCGTGGCAACCCACCAGACCGTGGGATATTTTCTGATCCGCCCCTTGGGCAGTCTCACCAATAAAACGAAACGCCTCTCGGAAGGGGATGCAGCGTTTGACCTGCCCGAGGTCCACCGCACCGACGAACTTGGCGCTCTGGCGCGTGCCCTCGAGATCTTCCGGAAAACATCCGATAAAATACGCACCATGACCGGCCATACAGCGCTGTCGGTGGACGAAGCTGGTACGGCCGTGGGACAAATTTCCGACGGTGCGCGAACGCAAACGGGCCAGTTGAATCTGGTGTCGACCGCTTTGAATGAATCCTTCAGCGCCATCAAACTGGTGACCAGCAATGCCGTGCGGGCGCGGGAACGGGCGGAAGGCGCTTCGCGTTCCGTTGAGAGCGGCCATACCGCTGTCGCTCAATTAGTTCCAATCGTCGAGGCGATTGCGCAAAACAGTCGGAAAATCACACAGATCACACAGGTTATTGCACAGATCGCGAACCGCACCCATATTTTGTCCCTGAACGCAGCCATTGAAGCTGCGCGCGCAGGCGAACACGGCAAAGGATTCGTGGTGGTGGCGCAGGAGGTCGGAAAACTTGCGGAAAGCTCCGCTCAAAACGCGAAACAAATTGCGGACATTGTTGAGCAGGCGTCCGCCGATTCACAGCGTGGTAAAGTCGCAACCGAAACCGTCAGCGATGCCATGGTGTCCATTGCCACAGGCACCAAGGAAACCACTGAGATGGTGCGCTCCATCGCAGTCGCGATGGATGAACAACAGGCAACACTCTCCCAGATCAGCGGGAATATCAGTGAACTCCGAAACATCGCGATGGCAAATTCCGCGTCGTCGGAGGAAATCACGGCAACGATGATCCAGCTCTCAAAACTCTCCAACGACACACGCCTCCTTGCAGAATACAAGTCGGCTTAAATTCATGCCCTCAGGCACATACGACGGCGGGTGTTTCAGTAGGCAGATCGCTGACTGTCATACCTCCAGCCGTCGCGCTGTCACTCCCCACCCTGCCCGCTGAACATGCTTCTCGCAGATCAACTAAAGGCAGCCCTGCTCCAAAGGGTGGGAATGCGTGGCGATATCACCGCTGCAAAAATAGAAGCGCAGCTTGCCAAAATACCCGCCGACGAACGCGAGTTCTGGGTTCAAAACACCGTCAATCTGCCACCACAAAGTCCGGCTTGGCAGGCTTTTATCGAGCCGTTTCTCATTCACGAAACGTACTTTTTCAGACACGAAAACCAGCTCGAATTTCTCGCCACCAAAGTGTTGCCCGATTTGATTCAGGAACGCATCCATTCCAACCGGCACGAATTTCGCATTTGGTGCGCAGCGTGTTCCTCAGGTGAAGAGGCTTTTACGGCAGCACTGCTTTTGCGCGAAGCTCTCCACAGCTCCAGAGACTTCAGCAAGATCGACTGGAAAATCTCCGTTACAGGCACCGACCTGAGCGCTGAGGTCCTCGCCAAGGCACGCCACGGCGAATACCACGCTAGTGCAGGGCTCAACAGCTTCAGAGACATACCCGCGTTCGCCAAGCATCACTTTCCAAGCATTTTCCAACACGCTGAAAAAACATGGCGCCCCGACGACGCGCTTAAAAGAACGGTCCACTTTCAGCAGCGCAATCTTGTCACGGATCCAGCTCCAGTCTCCGATGTGGATTTGATTATGTGTCGCAATGTCCTCATCTACCTCGATGAATCCAGCGTGCGGCGCAGCATTGCCACCATGCAGGCAGCGCTGCGCCCGGGAGGAGTCCTTGTCCTGGGGCCTGCGGACATGCTCAAACACACGGACGGTTGGGAATTATTGACCAACCAGAAAGCCATGTTCTGGCGAAAAACAACGCCGTTACAAACTTCCAACTCAACCCCAGCACAGCGATGAAACTCCGCGTCTGTCTGGCGGTCAAATCCACCTTCACTGCGATCGCTCTCCGCTCGAGCCTCGCAACCTATCCTGACACGCAAATGCTGGGGGAAGAACGCACGTGCCAGGGAACAGAAAAACTGCTGGCTCAGCAGCCCTCAGGACTCGCGGTGATCGACGTTGATCTCTTTGGCGACCCTGATTCACAGGGCCTCATCGCGCTTCTTGCGCAGCGGCGCGAGCCCACGATTCTCATCAATGCACGGGGCACGCCGCTTCCCTCCAATCTGGGCAGCAAAGCGGGGATCCGGATGCTCACGAGCCGGCGCCCGGGGGAGCTCGATATTGGCCACATTCAGGAACTTCTTATTCCCGCGCTCAAGGCCGCGCGCGAAGCCTGGGTGCAGGCCGGACCAACCGCCAACGCAACGCACATTCCTGTTTCGAGCTTTGCCACAACTGCGACCCAACCGAATATCGTGCAGCGCAGGGGTGGAGTGGCGGAACTCATTGTGCTCGGCGTCTCCACAGGCGGCCCCACGCTCCTCGTAAAGATGCTCAAGGATCTGGCCACTCCTACCATCCCGATGCTCATTGCCCAGCACATGCCAGCGAGCGAAACCGCCGGGTTTGCACTCCGCTTGTCTGAGGAAATCAACCAGTCCGTTGTTGAAGTCGGCGCGGGCCCTCTCGCAGGGGTCGGGCGTATCGGCCTCGTGCAAGGAGGCAAGGACTTCCAAATACTGCGCAGCCCTGCAGGTGGTTTTCGACTCAAAGAAGCAGTGGTTCCCCACAACCCGTTCCACCCGAGTATTGACCACCTCTTGCAAACCGCTGCAGAAGCGGATATTGCAGTTCACACCGCGATCCTCACCGGCATGGGACAAGATGGGTCTGTGGGTGCGCTCTCCTTAATGCGAAAGGGTTTTCCAGTGATCGCCCAGCGTCCCGAAACATGTGCAGTTGCTGGGATGCCCTCGGCCGCCATCAACAACGGGGCCGCTCAACACGTGCAGTCCCCTGAGCAAATCGTGGAGTCCCTCAACCGCTGGTTTGCAGCCGCGAAAGCTCCACGGGGTGAAGGAGGCACCCTATGAGCGCCACCGCCACAAAACGCATCCCATTCATTCTCACTTCCAAAGACCCTTCATTTGCGGGATTGATGGAACATCTTTGCGACGAATCCTCCCTGCATTTGCTCACAACGGCAGGGCCTTCGATTACTCTTGAGACAGTTCGGAGCAACACTCCGGCCTTCGTGCTGCTCGATCTGGACAGCATCGAGCCCGTGGAAACCACGCGCCTGATTATGAAACTCGCGCTCGCGAGCAGTGCCTTCGTTTTTCTCACGGGAAGCAGCGCCGTCCCGGGTGCGCCTGCCATGGACCAGTTCTACCAAGCTGGCGCGCATGGATCGATCTTGAAACCGGATGGAAAAACAAGTGTGAGCCTTGCAGGCGAGCCTGGAAAAGCCTTCCTCGAACAATTGGTCCGCACCACCCACCGCTTTCTTGCAAGGAGGTTGGAATGAGTGTGGACCCGGCTATGGTGCAGGAATTCGCCACCGAGGTGGCGGAACACATTGATGCCTCCGAGCAAATTCTTGTCGGTGCGAGCATGCAGCAACCGGAACAGGGAGACATCAATCTTTTGTTCCGCAGCTTTCACTCGATCAAAGGACTGTCGCGCGTGATCGGGTTTGGCGCGCTCGAGGGCATTGCTCACGAAGCGGAGTCCCTTCTGGCTACGGTGCGTAGCGGGGCTCAACCACTTACGGAGAGCTCGACGAACCTTCTTCTTCAATCCCTTGATGCCGTAAAACAAGCGCGGACAGATCTCATGGAAGGCCGTGAGTTCAAATCCAACGACAAACTTGTTTCAGCCCTCAAAGCAGCCACCAAAGGAGGTGGAAGCGCCACTGCTCATGCTGATACCGGGCCTCAAGGAGAAGCCGAAGAGAGCACTCCTAGTTTTTTACATGCGGATCTTTATTTCGACCAGGACACGCTTGTCGCTCAGGCCGAATTATTTGAAGAATTGCTTCCGGGCATGGCCCGATATGTCCTGGACTCCACCGCAGCCAGTGCAGAGGCCATTGAGGAAGATTTCGACACGCTTATTTTTGCGCTGGATAAAATCCGCCTTCACGCTTTGGCAGAGGCTTTACAGGCCTTCAGGACCGAGCGTACACCGCTGCGATTCGCGCGTTTTCTAAGGCTCTTGGACAACTTCCGAAATCTTCTGGGAGTTTCCTGCGGATATGCCGAAGTCGCTCTCACGCTCAGGGCTTGGTTTACGGAAGCACTGTTGGCGCTCCTTGAGTCCAAGCAACCGCAAAACGCCCTCGATTATCTCAGCGTTCTGCTGCCAAACAATCCCTTCAGCGTTATCCTAACGCAGTTGGATGATTCCGATTTACTACCGGAGGAAAAAGACGAATTTTTACGACTGGCGGCGGAGGCCTTAAAGACGGACCTGGAGGCCGACGCCGCTGCCACCTCTGCTCTGAGCGGCATGGTTGCAGAGCGAATGCGCGACCGTTTGCAACGGGCCTATAAACCTCAACCCGCCGCACTCCGTTTTCTAGAAACGCGCAAGCTCGATACAGAGCTCTTTTTGCGAGTCCCGCCACATCTCTCGGAGCGACTCTCGCAGATGTATCAAAGTAAAAACGCAGACTTTTTTGAAGTCCTCATCCAGATGCCTTCCACGAGATCGGCATTTGTTGAGTTCGCAACCAAGGCCGCAGAGTCATTGACTCCCATTTTTTCCGAAAGAGCCTCCATCGAAGGAATGCAATCCATTGCACTCCTAATTTTTGCCCAGACAGACGAAGAGCAGTTGCGCACCAAAGTCACAGCGTGCTTTTCAAATCCAGACCTTCTCATCCTGCGAAAGCTCGACGGCCGCCAAACAACGGCTCATTACGGCCTCAAGAGCAAACCTTCTGCAAATGCAAGTGCCGGCGGTGGCGCGCAAGTACGCGTTCCCGTGGAATTGATGGACGCCATGTTCGGCCGAATCGGACAGTTTTTCAGTGTCGCCGCTCGGTTCAACGCGATGGTGCACGACAGCGAGGCTCCTGATATTTTGAGGGAACTTTCAGACTACAGCGTCCTTCACGCGCCCCAGTTGCTGCCCAAAATTGACTGGCTCATCCGCCAGCAAAACGATTTCAGTTCTCTTGAAGCAGAGGCGCACAGGTTGATCTCGCTGATTCACGAGACCACGCTTGGACTGCGTGTGATTCCCCTCGAAACCCTGTTTGGTCGCTTCCCTCGAATGGTGCGGGATTTGGCGCAAAAGCAGAAAAAGCTGGTCCGCTTCGATGCGAGATCCAAAGGCATCAGAGTGGACAACGGCATGGTGGAACTGCTCGCGGACCCGCTGATGCATATGCTGCGCAACAGCGTTGATCACGGCATTGAGCCCCCGGAAGACCGCGTCGCCGCAGGCAAACCTCGCACCGCCGTACTCGTGCTTTCCGCTGAACAACGAGGCAACCGAATCATTGTCGAGATCCACGACGATGGGCGTGGAATCAACATCGAAAAAGTGCGGGCCAAAGCAGTGACGGCCGACCTCGTCACGGAAGAAGAAAGCCTGAAATTGAGCGACGAACAGATCGCACGTTTTATATTCACGCCGGGCTTTTCAACCGCAGACAAAATCACAGACACCTCCGGACGCGGTGTGGGCATGGACGTGGCTTTGGTGAACGTCACAAAGTTGGGGGGTAAAATCGACATTCAAACGCGGCAGGGCAATGGCACGGTATTCCGCCTCGACATGCCTCTCTCCAAGGCCATCCAACCCATGCTCCTGGCCGAAACGGGAGTTCAGACGGTAGCGCTTCCCGATAGAATGGTAGTGGAGGGTACCGTTGTTTCCTGCGAAGAATTACAGTGGGTGAACGGCCAGCGTTCCATTCTGCTGCACGGCCGTTTTTTGCCCGTCTTCAAACTCGTAGACCTTTTGCGACTTCCCTCGCCTCCGCCTCAGGAAGAGGCACAACTCTCGATTATCGTCTGCGAATTTAATGGAAGGCGCGTCGGCGTCGAGGTTCATAAAATTCTGCGCAGAAATGACATGCTGATTCAGGAAATGCACCCCCGGATCGCACATTTACCCGGCATCGGCGGCATTTCAACACTGGGTACGGACCGCATTGTGATGGTGATCGACCCCGAGGGCCTCTTCGAACTCGCAAAGCGACATACGGTTTTTGGACTGCGCAACCACAATATCCGCGTCGAGGAGGGACAGATCTAATGATTGATCACGTGTCCGCCCGTTGTGACAAGTTCAGGCTGCTGTTTCCAACACGCAACATCGGGGCAATCATCCCCTTGCCTTCCACAACGTTTATCGCTCCCTTAAGGTCTGTCCACAAAAACGGGCCGGAAGTGATCGCAGTGGATCTCCGCCGTCTTCTCAATGCGCAAATTTACGAAGGGCAGTCCTCCTGCATTCGCTTGAACTGGGTCTCCAGCGATTTCGAACGCAGAGCCATTCTGATTGTTGATGCCGTCGATGAAATTGTGAATTCGCCCCACGGCCAATTATTGAAACTCCCATTGCTTCCGCCTCGGGTTCTTCAGTTTTGCGATGGCCTGCTCCACGATGCTGATGGCACCTACCGGATCAGTGTCCGCCCCGACGTGAACTGGCCCATGAAGCCCCTGAGCGAGGGCAGGCTTTGGCGGCGGGCTCTGGTGGCCCTTCACGAAGAAAGAACGGACCAGCAAAAACAATCCACCCCGCTTGTATGATGGAAGCTGCATCCCCCACTCAAGCCTCAGGTCCCAAAACGGTTCTGGTTGTAGACGACAGTAATATCATGAGGCGTCTGGTGAGCGAAATCGTGGGCATGGACCCAGATTTCAAAGTTGTGGACACCGCTGAGAACGGCAAGATCGCCTTGCAAAAGGTGCGCCTGCTCAAACCGGACGTCATTCTGCTCGACATTGAGATGCCGGAACTCTCTGGTTTGGAGACACTTCGCCGCCTTGGTTTGAGGAGCCCGTCCAAGGTGGTCATTTTATCCTCCCTCGGAGGAGAAGGGACGCCCGAACGTGCAGAAGCTCTCAGACTCGGAGCCGCCGAGGTTCTAGACAAACCATCGGGTTCGGTGAGCATGGACATTAAGTCCAGCCGGGGCTCTGCCGTCATGCGTGCGCTACGCCGCGTCACGGGCCTGCCACTGGAGGACACCGATACTCCAACCGACGCCGAAGAAGCTCCCATTGAACTCGGCCCGCCCGAGGGAGCTGCACTACGCTCCAACGCACTGTTGCTCATGCTAAATTCGGTGAAGACAGCGATGCTCGCCTTCGATGAGAAAGGCGCGCTCGCTTTCGCAAATGCGCGAGCACTCAAACTTCTGGAACGCGACAAAGTCGAACCCGGCACGATCACCCTCGAGGAACTTTTCGGCGATTATAACTCGATGTTTGCGGGGGATATACGCGGCGTCATCGATTCCGGAGAGGCGCGAATGGACTTCACCGTAGATTACTCCACCGAAAGCGGAGAGTGGCTCCCCTTGCTTGCCTCTGTCACTCCC
The DNA here is from genome assembly GCA_947476255.1 of Chthoniobacteraceae bacterium. Classification (GTDB taxonomy): domain Bacteria; phylum Verrucomicrobiota; class Verrucomicrobiia; order Chthoniobacterales; family Chthoniobacteraceae; genus Chth-196. The sequence continues at coordinate 25,061 of CANJPY010000021.1, forward strand.
ACGCCCGCGCGACTCAAAGAATTCGCTGCGGTTCTCGTCACGATAGAGGACACCACCGCAGAACAGAACCTGCGCAAGGTACTGGACAAGGTGATGTCGAGTGCGGTCACCGATGCCGTGGTCGGAGGCGAAGACCTTGCGCTCGGAGGAAAACTGGCGGAGGCCACGGTGCTCTTTAGCGATGTACGGAGTTTCACAAAACTATGCGAGGGCCAGGGCGCGGAAGCGGTTGTACACATGATGAACGAATACTTTGCGTTCATGGCAGACGTTATTAGAGGCAACTACGGAGTCATCGACAAATACATCGGCGACGCCATCATGGCTCTGTTTGGAGTGCCTAAATCCACGGGAAACGACGCCCAAAATGCGGTTCAAGCTGGATTTGCGATGCTTCAGGCGCTCGACCTTCTAAACAGCGACCGGGAAAAGGAAGGGCGCATTCCTTTTAGAATCGGCATCGGGCTCGCAACGGGCAGCGTCGTGGCCGGACTGTTAGGCTCACCCGAGCGTATGAACTACACGGTCATGGGCAATTCTGTGAATCTTTCTGCCCGCATCGAAAGTCTCACGAGTCACTACGGTGCCCAACTTTTGGTGTGCAGCGAAACGTTCCGGGCTCTCAAGAATCCGTATCGTTCACGCCTGATTGATAAAATAAGAGTGAAGGGACAGAGCAAACCGGCGGCACTGTATGAAATTCTGTATGCCGATGCTCCTGAACAGGAAACGCAATGGTTGGGCGCGTATTCGGATGGCCTGGCGGCGTACGAAGTCGGAAAATTCAAGGACGCCCTCGCCCTTTTTGAAAATGCCCTCAAATTCAACCCCCTCGACAAAGCCGCTAAAGTTTTAGAGTCCCGCTGCAAGATATTGCTGGAACGCCCCCAACCGGATTGGGATGGCGTGTGGTCGATGGAATCAAAATCGGGCTAGAAGCCCGCATGAGATTCACGAACAGGCAGGCTCTCAATCATGAATATCCTATGTCCCAGATGAACTTACTCTGCTGCAAGACGGAGGATCTCACCGTTGCGATACCGTTGGACCGCGTCATCGGGGTGGTGGAAAGCGGGTTGCTGACTCCATTGCCCTATTCGGGAGACGCCTTCGAAGGGTTGGTCGAAGCGATTGGTCAGGTGATGCCCCGGGTAAATCTGGCCCAACTGCTCGGCGGCAAGCAACCGGAGGGAGGAATTCTGGTGGTGGTGATGGACAAAGGCGGTTCCCTCGCCCTTCGAGTGCAACAGGTGACTTCCATGCTCACGGTTGACGGCGAGAATGTCCTCGCAAACGCGGGCCGCGCCCGCGAGCGGCATGAACTGTTCATGGCTGAGTTCGAGCACAACGCCGAGCGCCACTTTCTTTTGGATATCGACCGACTGGCGGCAGCCGACTCCCTGCGCGTGCTCCCTCCTGACGGTGAGGTCATGCTCGCGGAAGCGCTTCCCCCAGCGCACGCCGAGGAGTTTGTTGTCGAACCCCACATCCCGTTTCTTCTCGTCGAAGTGGGGGGGGAAACGTACGCCTTTGAATCGTCCGAGGTCGAAGAACTCCATGTTTCGGGCCCGATCCGCGAGATGCCCGGAGCGCCCGCATGGATGCTGGGCTTAATCGACCTTCGCGGTAAACCCGTTGTCGCTCTCTCCACGGGCATGCTTCTGGGACGCGCGCATTCCAACGCCCGGGAAGTATGCCTGCTTACCCAGCTTGAGGGAGGTGTGGAGGTGGCGCTTTTCGTAAACCGCGCGCTCGGACTCGATCGTTTTTCTCCTGATAAAATCTATGCCATGTCTCAACCCATGGCCGGGGTTCGCAGTTATATCGTTCTGGGCGAGGATCATATTGTTGGAATTATCAGTCCGCAAAAATTGGTGGAGCAGGTGCGCACACAATTAGCCACCGCCATTCCTGAAGATCCCTGGTCGACGGGCGGGAAACCGCAGGAAGTGGAGCCCGTTGAGCATCACCAACTCTTGACAGTACGCGTGGGAGACGAATTATTTGGACTCACCCTCGAAAGAATAGAACGCATCTTGGCTTCCGTACGACTCACTCCGTTGCCGACAACAGTGGCGCATTTTGATGGCATGGCAGACGTGGGAGACGGCGTCATACCCGTCATCGATTTACGCAAGCAGGTGCACGGGGGCGGGGGCAGCGGGGGCGAACCGCCTTGTATCCTGACCATGCTCGAGGGAGCCATGACTGGAATTTTGGTGGATCAGGTTTTAAGCATCCGAGACGTGCCGGCAGACCGATTTGAACCAGTAAAGGATGGCTCAAAACTACCAATTTCGCACGTGGTCCCCCTAGAGGGACGTATGGTTTCTGTGCTAACGATCGACAGACTGCTCCCCGCAGCCTGAGGTGCAAGCTGAGGCGGAGGGACGGGCGCGAAAAATAAAGGGCGTGATAAAGCGCGTGAACACCCATCGATGGAGACTCTTGTGCGTCTTTCTTACACTTCATTGCCCCGGATCACTGCGAAAATCTGTTCTCTGATACGTATCTTTCAAGTGTAAAACTCTGTTTCGTTCGATTACGCTTGCAGTTGCTTCTTTCTAAAGCTATCCCCTCAGCCCCACTTTTCGCTAAAACCACCCGAGACCTCAGCAACAACCGGATCCAATTCCATTATGCCCCAGTCCAAATCAGCTAAATCTGACGGGAAGGTTCGCCCTGCAAAAGGCTCGCCCAAAGCAAAGGCTAAAACAGCGGCGTCAAAAACATCTAAGCTTACTGCACTGAAGAGCGTAAAAAAGACGCCTCCCTCGAAAAGCAAGCTCTCGCCAGTCAGCGCCAAGGCTGAAGCGGTGAAGAGCAAAATTACAGCCAAGGCCCCTGCTCCGAAAACAGGTGCCCTCAGGAAGGCGACTTCTGCGGCAAAAACGCCGCCAGTCTCCGCCAAAAAGACCACGTCGGCTTCCATCAGAAAAAAATCCATGCCAAAACCGACGGCTCAAAAGCTTTCCTCACAGACGTCCCTGAAGTCTAAAATACAGGCGCCAGCGAAGGCTGCCGCTCCTCACAAAGCGCCGACTCCGAAAAAGGCGGCGGCTCCGAAAAAGGTCGCAGGTACGAAGCAGGCCCCCTCGCCTAAAAAGGGACTTCCCTCGGAGGGGAGTAAACCCGCAGCAAAGCCGAAAGCTTCGGTTTCCCAGCCATTGACCGATTCTTCAAAGAAAGTCGCGGCCATCAAACCGACTGCGAGTAAAGCCGCGTCTAAAAAGGAAGTAAAATCCCCAGCACCTGCCGCGAAGGTAGGAACCGGGACGATCATTGCGGTTCCAAAACGCCAAAAGCCAACTGAGCCCACGGATCCGTGGATTATCCAGCAACGTGATAAGATTTATCAACTCCGTGACAGCATTCTCGAATCCATGCACGGCGTCGCAAAAGACACCCTCCGCTCCCGTGCGGAAGGCAGCGAGGCGAGCGCCTTTGGGATGCACCAGGCCGATGCTGGCAGCGATGCGTACGACCGAGATTTTGCCTTGTCGCTCCTGAGTCAGGAGCAGGACGCACTCTACGAAATCGAGGAAGCGCTGAAGCGCATTGAGCTTGGAACCTATGGCGTCTGTGAAATGAGCGGGAAACAAATCATGGTCGCTCGCTTGGAAGCTCTGCCGTTTGCCCGCTACACCGTCGAATGTCAGGCGGAAGTTGAGCGTCAGAAGAAACTTCACAAAGCGCGGATGCCGGTGACCTCTCTATTCGGACTTACCGAGGAAGAAGCCGCAGAAGGCGAAGAAGAAGACCAAACACTAGATTCCAAAGAGTAATACTTCGTATTTGACTCGGCATTTCTTTAACAGACTGATATCACCCAACTCATTCCTTTTAATTATGGCACGCGACTTCATTATCCTTGAGTGCACCGAGGCACGCGCGGAGGGCAAACCCGTCTCCCGCTACATCTCGTCCCGCAACAAAAAAAGCCCCAACACCCCGAACCGCTTGGAGAAGGTGAAATACAACCCTTTCCTGCGCCGCCGCACCGTGCATCGGGAAACCAAATAAGGCCTTCCTTAACCGCCTAAAGTAATTATGCAGCCAAAGACACCCGCCCGCCGCTCCGCCTTCCGCCGAGCCAACCGCACGATGCCCCGTCGTCGCGTGGACATCGCCCTCGAGGCCATCGACTGGAAAAACCCTGATCTTCTCAAGCGGTTCATCACCGAAAACGGCAAGATTATTGCCCGCCGCCTCACTGGGATGCCAGCGCACTATCACCGGAAAATCACCCGTGAAATCAAGCGCTCCCGGCAGGCTCTCTTGATGCACTAGCCAGCAGGCGACCCCTGTCGGCCTTAAAAACTCGGAGCGTTAGCGTCTCTTCAAAGAAACCAGCGCCCCATTCATCCGTTTCAGTTGTACGCCGTACCCTTCACAGGGTGCGGCGACTTCGTTCCAAGAGGTTACCCCCCCTTTTTCCCATACGACCTTGCGCGAAATCTGCAGGTCGAGTAACCCCTCCCTCTCCTCACATGGACGCCCGCTCTGGCCCAGACCTCTCCTCCCTCTGGGAAAACGCACCCTCTCCCCTGTGGGTAGGCGCCGCTTCCGGGCTCTGCGTTGCAGTCAATCCGGCCCTTTGCCGGTTGCTGGGTGTTTCTGCAGAGGCTCTTCTCGAACGTGGATGGGTTGATTTGCTAGACCCTCTTCTCAAAGAATCCGTCCTCCATTGGCTTCACGAACAAAGACCAAACAGCCTGCGCTTCAGAGCGAACCTGCGCATACACGCACGCGGGCGCCTGCGCACATTCCGCGCAACCGCGCGCAAGCATCCCGGCCGACTCTCAACGGAGCCACACTGGATCATCTCCCTCAGACTCTGCCCGGAGCCTCTAAAAGCCCCCCACTCCCCCCCCTCTAAGGCGTTTCAAGAAACCACGGAGCTCACAGAGGAACCGCTCCGTCTTTGCTTTGAACATGCGCCGGTGGGACTGGGATTCCTCGATCTTCATCTTCGCTGTATCCGCTCCAACCCTGCCTTTTGCCAGATTCTCACCAATCGTGAGCATGGAATCGACGGCACGGACCTCCCCTCCATCCTCGGCCAAAAAATCCCCCCTGAAGCCGCCAGCGAAATTGAACGCGTTTGCAAGCAAACCCTCCTCTCGGGCGCTCCCCACGTCCTGCATGGCTGGCCCGTAAAACCCTCGCACTCTGAGGCACCCTCCCGAGTCGCGGACTGGGAAATACGGCGCATTCAAACGACAGAAAACATTCCGGTGGGACTGCTGGTCAGCATCAACGATGTCACCGAGCAGAAATTGACCGAAGAAAGACTGCGCCTTCTCGCCAGTATTCTGGAGTCGACTCCGGACTTTGTCGCAATCCTCTCTCCAGAGGGAAATGTTCTCTACCTAAACAAGGCAGCCAGGGAGGCTGCCCAAAAAGACCCGGACAGCTCGGTTCAGGCTCTACACATGAGTGAACTGCACCCCGAATGGGCCTGGAGACTTCTTGAATCCGAGGGGCTTCCGAGCGCCTTACAGGAAGGAAACTGGGAAGGAGAAACCGCATTTTCACCCGCACAGGGGGAACCCATACGCGTCTCTCAAATTCTCTGTTCCCATAAGAATGAAGCCGGTGAGGTGGAGTTTCTCTCCACCATTTTACGAGACATCACGGAATCTTTGGACATCCGCGAGCAGTTGGCCAAAGCCCAGGAACAATTTAAACTGACAGCAGAAGAAAAATCCACCGAACTCGCTGCCGTCAGCGCTCTTATTCGGGACCAAGCAAGCAGGCAAACAGAGGCGGCAAACAGCGCAAAAAACGCCTTCCTGTCTCGTATCAGTCACGAACTGCGCACTCCTCTTAATGCAATCCTTGGGTTTACACAACTACTCAAACTGGAGAGCCCAAACACGTCACAAATAGAGAGTATCGGCCACATCACACGCGCTGGCAGACACCTCCTCGCTCTCATTAACGAGTTGCTCGATATCGCACAAATCGAGTCCGGACGCTTGGCTCTCAACCTCGAACCTCTGGAGCTCAATGCTTTTCTGCGGAATTGCGTCGAAATGATGCGCCCCATCGCCGCAAGCAGTAGCGTTGACCTCCAATTTGTGGCCCGAGACAAAGCCTTTTACGCCCGAGGAGACAAACTCCGCCTCAAACAGGTGGTCCTCAACTTCCTTTCCAATGCCATCAAGTACAATAACGAAGGAGGCATGGTCCTTGTCAGCCTCCGACTCACTCCGGCGCGTGTCCGCTTTGAAGTGCGCGACACAGGCCCGGGTATTCCTGTGGAAAAACGCAATCTCCTCTTCAAACCCTTCGAGCGACTGGGCGCGGAATCTGGCGAGATCGAAGGCACAGGCATCGGCCTCGCTCTCTCCAAAGGACTGATCGATGCCATGGGGGGCTCCATTGGCCTCGAAAACCCAGACGGCGGCGGTTGCGTTTTCTGGGCGGAACTTCCAGTCGCCGACCCCTCGGAGCAAGAACAGCTCAGAGTGGAAATACTCCCACCCAGTCTGGCTGCGCCTCTCCCCAAAACAGGGGCTCCAGCGCCGAGAATCCTCGTCATTGAATCGCAGGACTTTGACCTGCAACTTCTGGAAAAACTTCTTCGCTCAAAATACCCTGCGGGTGAAATCCTCAGCGCAATGCAAGGGGACTTGGGCCTCGAACTTGCCCTCGAACACCATCCGGAACTTGTTTTCCTCGATGTCCTGCTTCCCGACCTGACTCCCCACCAATTCCTCACGCGCCTGCGCCACGCCTCCGCTCAGACCAACCCCCAAATCGTGCTTCTCGGGAGTGATCTCAGTAGTCACGAGTTTCGGACACTCAGAGAGATGCATCCTTTCGAAGTCCTCCTTAAACCTTATCACCCCGAGGAATTGCTCCGGTTGCTACATACCCTTTACCCAAAAAAAGATTGAACGCATTTCCCCCCCGTTTGTCCCACGCACTGAATCCCTCGGACGCGCCTTTCTCCTCCCCGTTCTTTGGAGCGTGCTGCGTGCCTTCACTCCAGTCTCCCTGCTTATGATCAAAGTCGTCCATCTCACCAAGCGCTACCCAGGGTTCACAGCTGTGCGCGATATTTCCTTTGAAGTTGACAAGGGAGAGGTCGTCGGTTTCCTCGGGCCCAACGGCGCCGGAAAAAGCACCACCATGCGCATGCTCACGGGCTACCTTCCCCCGACGTCGGGCCACGCCTCCATCGCCGGGTTTGATATCTTCGAACAATCCATCCAAGCCCGCCAGCATCTCGGATACCTCCCTGAAAGCACCCCCCTCTACCGCGATATGAGGGTCCATGAATACCTCCGCTACAGAGCCTCTCTCAAAGGCGTTGAAGGCTCGAAAATCAAGGACCGCGTCGGAGATGTGCTCGAAATGTGTGACTTGAAGGAAAAAGAACGCGCCCTGATCGGCACCCTCTCCAAAGGCCAAAAACAAAGGGTCGGACTCGCTGACGCCTTGGTTCATGACCCTGATTTGCTCATCCTCGACGAACCTACCATCGGCCTCGATCCCAACCAAATCCGGCAGGTGCGGGAGCTCATCAAAAACCTCGCGCATCGGCGCACCGTTTTGATTTCGACGCACATTCTGCCCGAAGTCGAAATGATGTGTTCGCGTGTGGTGGTGATCCACAAGGGGCGCATCCGTGCCTCTGATACGCCTGAGAATCTGCTGCAAAAGCACCGCTCCGCGGGCGAAGTTCGCTTGGAACTCCAGAACGCGGGCGAGGATGTACACGCAAAGCTCGCGGCCCTTGCCGGAGTCAAGGACGTGCAGCACAAGAAGAGTGATCCCGATTCCCTCTTCCTCCTGCGCACCGAAGCAGAAGCGGACCCGACCGCTGAGATTCTCAAACTCGCGGCTGACAATCACTGGAATGTACGCGGGATCGTGCGAAAAAAACCCTCGCTCGAAGACGTCTTTGTCGATCTGACCCAAGGCGAGTAGCCCTCCATTCCTCTCCGCTTTTTCCCGCCTTCATTAAAAATCCTTCGAACTTTCTTTATGCGTACATTTCTGACCCTGCTCGGTCGCGAAGTGAAAAGTTTTTTCTACTCGCCCATCGCCTATGTGGTGCTCTTCTTCTTTCTCATCGCCACAGGGTTCAACTTCTACACAGGAGTCTCTTTTCTAAACCAAAGTCCCTCCGAGGTCACCGTTGTCGAGGCCGCCTTTAATACCGTCCTCTTCTGGTTTCCTTTTGTCCTCATTTTCCCCCTCATCACCATGCGCACCTACTCCGATGAGTTCCGCATGGGAACCATTGAAACACTGGCCACCGCTCCTGTGAGCGACTGGCAAATTGTCCTGTCAAAATTTCTAGGCGCCTTCTTTTTCTATGTCCTCATTTGGGCGCCCAGTTTCCTCTACTTCGTCGCTTTTCAAGAAATCACCGGCAAGCAGGCGGCGCTGGCTGCCGGAGCCTTTGGCGGCAGTTACCTCCTCCTGCTGCTCATCGGCGCATTTTACGTCGCCCTAGGCTGCCTCGCCTCCGCCCTTACCAACGAACAAATCAACGCTGCCGTGATGACCTTCGTCGCCATCTTCGGGTTCTTCGTCACCGGCTTGCTCGGTTTTATTCTCAATTCCCCTAGTCCGGCCATTCGGGAAATCATCGCCTACTTTTCCGCGGTCGAACATATGGCCGACTTCTCCCGCGGCCTCATCGATAGCCGCCCTTTGATTTGGTACACGTCGATGACGGCCTTCGTCCTCTTCCTCAATCTTCAGGTTTTCCAATATCGGAAGTGGAAAGCTTAACCCCGGACACCTGCGCCGTTTCTTTCTTCGCCCACTATGGACCAGTCCACAGCCTCTCCCTCCGAACCTCCCAAAAACTCCCCCTCGGAGTCCGGCAAGCCTCGCGCCTTCAACCGACTTGCCATTGGAATCAATGTCATCACTCAAATTGTAATTTTTTCGGCCATTATCATCATGGTCAATTACGTCAATTTCCGACATTTCAAACGCTGGGACTTCTCCCGCAACCAGAAATACGCCCTCGCTCCACTCACCAAAAACCTGCTCTCCGGCTTGAAGAAACCCGTGAAAGCAGTCGTCTTTTTTCCCAGCTTCCAGGCCATCGCCCAAGACGTCGGCTCTTTGCTGCGCGAGTACGAATACGCCTCGGACAAAAAATTAACGGTCGAAGTCGTTGATCCTTACCGCAATCTGCTCCGAGCCAAAGAACTGTCGGAGAAATACAAGTTCGGCTCCAATGACAACATTGTGATTCTTGATTACGAGGGGAAATCCAAGTTTGTAAACGCCATGGACATGGCGGAGATGGACAATTCAGGTTCCATGTTCGGGCAGACCCCTTCCGTGCGCGCGTTCAAGGGGGAGGAAGCGCTCACCTCAGCTCTTCTCGAAATCACGGAAGAAAAACAAAGCAAAGTCTACTTCCTGACAGGCCACGGCGAACCCTCCCCCAACGCCCAAGACCTTGCCGCTTTCAGGAGCTTCATCGACCGACAAAACATCAAAGTCGAAACCTTAAACCTCAACAACGTGGACGAAGTGCCCTCAGACGCCTCAGCCATCGCCTTGGTTGGGCCCAAAGCAGATCTCTCCGAGAGGGAACTCAAACTCTTGTCTGATTACTGGACCGAACGGAATGGACGCCTCTTTCTCGCCATGCCCGGCAACACCAAGACCCCGAGAACTGCCCAATGGCTGGCCACCATGGGAGTCAACCTCCAGCAGGATGTGGCGCTCAAAGCAGGGACGATGCTCGTCCTTCAGGGCGGACAACCCACCATTCGCAATGGCATCGTCACTGCCGCCACAGGCTTCACACCGCCCGCCACCAAGCCCGTCCTCAAAGACGCCGCGGAACTGGACCTCCAACTCGCCGGACTCACCCAATCCATCTCCATCGACGCCGCCAAGGCCGCCAGCGAAAAGATACGTGCAATCCCCCTCATCACCACGACCCCCGACTACTGGGGCGAAACTGAATTTAATCCCACCGCAGAACCCCAGGCCGTTAAAGACCCGCAGAAAGACCATTTGGGACCGCTCACACTTGCCGTCGCGCTCGAGCGCGGAGGCATCATGGATCCCCGCGTTAAGGTGGAAACAAGCAGAATGGTCCTCACAGGCAACGCCGCATTCCTCTCCAACGAAGGACTGCGCGTGTCTGAAGCAGGCTTGGACTTTGGAATCAATGCCTTGAACTGGCTCATCAATCGCGAACAACTGGCGGGAATTCCCCCAAAGTCAAAACAAGCAGTGAGTTTAAGTCTCAACGAAACACAAATGGGCCGTCTGGCTCTCGCCGTCGTTGGCATCATCCCCAGTACCGCCGCACTCATCGGCATCTTTGTCTGGTTGCGCCGCCGAAAGTAACCGGTCTCTTTTCAGTCAAACATTCTTCCCTTCGAGTTCAAGCGCTCAGGAATAGCTCCTTCTGTTACCCCTCTTCCCATCATGAAACTTCGCACCACTCTGGCGCTCGCGACGGTAGGCGGCGGCTTGTTTGCTTACATCTGGTTTGTAGACCGCCATCAATCCTCGACCAACGAGGCGACCCAAGCATCGACTAAAGTCCTGAAATTGGACCGCGATAAGGTCACCGGCATCAGCATTCGGAATTCCGGAACCCAACTGGAGCTGCGCAAAAAAGACGGGATCTGGAACATGGAACAGCCGTTGACGGATCTTGGAGACTCCGCCGCGATCGAACAACTGCTGGGACTCGTGGCAAATCTCCGGCATGACTCCAAAATAAACCTCACGCCCGGGAAAGAAGCCGAACAACTCAAGGATTTTGGCGTCGCAGAATCCGAATTGTCCCTCAAATTAAAGCCCGAGTCCGGCAGTGAACTCGAACTGTTGGTGGGAAAAGACAGCGCCATTGAAGGCAAAATTTATGTCCGCCAAAAGGGACAGAATGCGGTGTACGTTGTCCGAAACGACCTGCGTACGCAGCTCATTAAAAAAACCGACGATTTCCGAGACCACCGTCTTTCAGCAATTCCCTTTCAGAGTGTTCAAAAAATCACCGTTAAAACAAACGAGGGTGAAATCGATCTCGAACGCCAGAACCAACACTGGAACATCCTCAAACCCCTGCGGGCACGCGCGGCTGATGCAAAAATTAAAGACCTTCTCGCAGGCGTCCTCACTGCAACAGTCAGCCAATTTCATCCAGAGACCCCCACTCCGGAACAAAGTCTGGCGGAACCCCGGGCAACGGTGACTCTGCAAGTCGAGGGCCAAAAAGAGCCCGTCATCCTCCAAGTGGGCGCGACTCCAAGCGGTGAGGAAAACAAAGACAAAACATTCGCGAAAATTTCCACCCGAAAAGCCGTCACCGTCATCCCCAACAAGGCACTCGACCCCATCTTAAAGGCACGCCCGAACGACCTCCGCGACCGTAAGCTGCTGCGCTTCGAACCAGACATCGTCGACCGTATTACCATTCAAAATGCAGCCTCTCCCCCCATCCTCCTCGCACGCAAAGGTGAAACGTGGGTGCGCAAGGATGGAGACAAAGAGGCACCCGTGCGCGACGGCGTCGCATCCAAACTTTTAGCCGACCTCCAGACCGCCGAATCCATCAACTTTGTCGCAGATTTGGCCACCGACCTAGGCCAGTATGGTCTGGCCGCTCCCGCTGTCACCATACGTCTCGCCTCGTACTCTTCCGAAAACACCCCGGAGTCCAAAGCGGGTGAAAAAATAATCACATCATTACTGATTGGCACGGTTGAAGCCGACGGTGGATACGTGAAACTTGAGGACGAACCGTACGTAGTTGCAGCCCCACGGGCCTTCCTCGACTCCATTCCCGCGGATATCCTCCCGCTCCTCCCGCTCGCCACTCCAGAGGCCCTTTTCGAGCTCAAACCAGAATCCATCACAGGTCTGCAGTTCCACCAAAAGGACGCCGCCCCGATAAGCGTGGAAAAGAAAGATGGCTCATGGTCTCTCGCAGACGCCGGCACCGGAACACTCGATACGGACGCCGTGCAAAAAATCGAAGCTCATTTAGTCGCGCTCAAGGTGGGACGCATTTCTGATCCGACGGCCCTCGCACTCTTGAGCGAAAATCTGAACACTCAAGTCCTCTCGCTCAAAGTCAAAACCTCGCAGGAGGGCAAAGAGGAAACGCAGGAACTTCATCTTGGACTTCCGACAAAACACGGCGAATTTCCTGTAAAACTCGCTGGCAAAGAGGAAGTTTTCCTGTTGAGTCCGGCGAGCAAAGAGATACTGGCGGGAAAAGTACTCCGCTGAGGAACCCTGGGAAAGCCCGTCGGGTTTTCGGCGACCGCATTAAACCGGTTCACCCCTCCGCCGTAACGTTTTCACGCCCCTCTCCTAGGCTCTATTCGCCCCCAGCGCTTCCCCCAAGATTTCAGACACACGGGTCAACTCCTCGTGTGTGTTATAAAAATGGGGACTGAACCGCAGGAACTCCTTCCCTGAACGGTCATGCCGCAAGGATGCGCTCACGCCTTGAGCCTCTAAGAGGGCAAAAAGCTGGGAGGCACGCATCTGAGGATGCCAAACCGTGGTGATCCCGCTCGCATTATCCCCAGTGAGCGGCCCCAAAACATAAAAACCCAGAGCGCTCAACCGCTCCCACAAAAAAGCCTTCAACTCTAACAAGCGGAGAGCAATGCGATCAACTCCCTCGCCCAGCAACAACTCGAGGGCCGCCTTCATCCCATAAACGCCGCTCGCATTGAGCACGCCCGGCTCATAACGCTGCGCCGTTGGAACAAACTCGATGTGCTCCTGGCTCAAAAACCGGGGACTGTTGACATTCCAAGCACCCAATAATGTCGGACGCACTGTTTCAAAATGACGTTCCGCCACATACACAATCCCCATGGCCATCGGCCCCAACAACCACTTGTGGGCATCGGCACTCAACATGTCCACGTTCGCACGGCACACATCCAGTGGAAATGCCCCCAATGTTTGAATCGCGTCCAACGCGAACAAAATTCCCCGCCCACGCAAAAGAGCCCCAATGGCCTCCACGTCCAGCCTGTAACCCGTAAAAAAATGACAGCTCGCAAGCGCCACCAATCGCGTGCGAGCACTCAAGGCGGCCTCCACCAAGGCCGGAGTAACTTCCCCTGGCACCTCTGAGCGCAACCGCCTCACTAGGACACCCCGCCGCTCCAACTCGAGCCATGGATAAACGTTCGCCGGGTAATCATCTGCGTAACACACGACCTCGTCCCCTTCCTTCCAGTCCATTCCGTTGGCAAACAAACTCAACCCAAGCGACGTCGGCCCCAAGAGCGCGATCTCCTGCCAGCGCGCTCCGATAAGCTTGGCGGCAAGCTCCCGCGTTGTTCGAAAGTCCCGAAGGACCTCCGTAAACTCCTGCGGCATCCGTGCACTCTGCAAAGCATAGTCCGCCATCGCCTGCGCCACACTGCGGGGTAGAGCCGTTACCGCCGCATGCGCTAAAAAAATCTTCCCAGCACACACCGGAAATTCGCGCAATCGCGAAGCTTCATCAGAAAAAAATTCCGTCATTCCAAAAGCCCGTAAAATGCAGCGTCGCAGACCTCTAACAGGCCGTCCGCTACGAAACCCTCCGGGAAGCACGGCCCGCATCAATCAACTCCCAGAACTTTCTCTGTCCCGCCAGTTCCACATCCTCGCTCGGCATCGGAAGAGCCGCCCTGAAAAGGAAATCTCGGAAGGTATTTTTATGAAGCACCCTGTGAACCGTGATGCCCTCGCTCACTCGTTCAAAATAGATTCTATAATCCTTCACCCGATACCGGAAAAGTTTCTTCCCCTCGCGCTCGATCACGCCAAACCGCTCGGGATCTGCTTTATCCAACTCTTCAGGCAGCACTTCAAAATCACACAGCAGATCCAACTGCAACTCGGTTGGCAAAGCAGCCATTTCGGCAGCACTGATATCATTGAACACAACCTGAAACATAATCCTGCTGTCTGGTAAGGGACGCCCGCCCCCGTTAGAGCCCCGCGTCGTAGGTCCCTGGGGCACCAGTCTACGCAACGGGAATTAAAAAATTAAAACGATACAAATCCCCGCAGGTTCGCACCAGTCAGCTGGACGATTACATCCCCCAGAGCCGCTTCGCTTCTCTGAACGCATCCACGGCATCCTTGGTGTTGCCATTGCGTTCGCAGACATAAGCAATTCCAATCCACGCTTCGGGCGAGTGGCTGTTGAGTCGCACCGCTTCCCGAAACGCCCTGAGAGCCGCCGTGTTCTGTTCTTCACGCAACAATTGGCGCCCCGCTTCGAGCGATGCCGCAGCCAACTTCCTTGCCTGAATCCGACGCGCAGCGGCCAACCGCTTCTTATTCGCCGCCACCCGCGCCGCCTCCACCACCCGGTCTGCCTTGTTTTCACCCTTGGCGGAAGAGTGCTCTACTGCAGTCGTTTTGGGCTTTTCAGAGGAAACCGAAGGCCTCAAATCAGACTTTTCCGCTGTTTTGCCCCCCGCTCCCGCACCGGAGGTCTTGGTCGCGGTCGTCTTTTTCGCCGTTGTCTTAGCTCCACTCGCGGACGCAGTCTTGATCGGCGCTTTCTCCACTGGCTTCGATGCTTTGTCTTCTGAAGGCGATTGCAGTACCACAGGAGAAAGACGGGCGCGCTGACAAGACACGGTCAGAAAAACAACCGCTAGAAAGAAAGAAAATCGGAGTTTCATTGGGGCTTGCCAAAATTGACATCAATTCAAAACTTTTCTCAACCTCAATTTATGCGTGCCGCTCGACAAGACCCCAAAAGCCGTGAAAAATACACGCCGTGGACACTCCTCCCCCTTCTCTCGTTAAAAAGTTTGCAATCGCTGGGTTGATTCTGGCGGAGATCTACATGGTCTTCACTGTGGCCAGCCCCCGCCTCAAGGGAGTCGACATCCCAACGGCCGCCATCGCCTTCCGCATCGTGGCCATGGCGTTTTTCTTCGGCCCCTTTGGGCTCGCCATCGGCACCGGAGTCGGCCTCCTCGCGGACAGTGCCTTGCGGGCCCTCAAAGGCAGCGCCAAAAAAACGGCGCCTCCGGAGGTCTAACCGGCTGCCCTGCGTCGGCTCATTTTTGGGGAACCGATTCCAGAGTAAACGTTCCCTCGTCGTACTTCGAAGAGTACCTCGTAGAAAAAACACTCCCATCCATCGTCCCCGAGTAAGTGTAGACTCCACCTCCCACACAGGATTTGAGGTCATGCTGACCGCTCAGAAAAAGCCGCCTGCCCTTCGGTTCCGCGCGCAGAGCCACCGGATAGGCGGTGGTGAAGCCATGCCAACCCGCTTCAAAAAAGACCTCGCACTGCCCGTCTTTTGGCGCCCCAGACACAGCGCGCAAACGCCCGCCGGCCCCATGTTTCTCGCTATGCCAGCGCCCCTGCCACCGCTGAGTGCTCCTCTGGGTGGCCTCTTGGGCATTTTGTGCCTCCGCACGTTTCCAGGCTTTTTCAAACTTTGGAGAAATGCAGCTGCTCAGGCCACAACCCCAAAAAAACAGAATAAAGTAACGCACTTGTAAACACATAAGCACACCCGGAACCTACAACCTCCGTCGCAAATAGACAACGACCGATACCCTGAGAAAAAAGCCGATCCTTTCCCTCTTTCCCCGCCGTTCCCTCCCGCTGGCGGGCGCGCCCGCCCCAGATTCCGCGCACGCGTTGACTTTCCCAGAGACAAACCGTTAGACTCTCCAACTTATTCGTCCTTTTTATTCATGAGTCACAAGGCGGCCAAACGCATCCTCTTCGTCTGCACGGGAAACACCTGCCGCAGCCCCATGGCCGAAGCTCTCCTCCGTCACGCCACCAAAGGACGCGTGGACCTCGAAGTTGCTTCCGCAGGCGTGCACGCGGTGTCCAATCAACCGGCCAGTTCCCAGTCCATAGAGGCCTGCGCCCAAATGGGGGTGGTTCTTTCCAAACACCGCTCTCAACAACTCACAGACGCGCTTGCGGAATGGGCGACCCATATTTTCTGCATGACCGCCGGGCACCGCGATGCTCTCGAAGATGAATTTCCCGCCGTCGCTCGCAAAGCCCATCTCGTCTGCGAATTCGACGCCACTCTCCCCACTCAAGTCCCAGATCCCTTCGGTCAGGGACTCCCCATCTACCTCAAAACCAGGGAAACGCTTCGCCAAGCAATCCCTTCCCTTCTGCGCTTCATTGATTCCAAACCCATGAGTGATTCAGCCACCCTGCCTTCCCCCTCCGCGTCCGAACTTCAATCCCGCACCCTCCGCGTCGCCATAGGCGCCGACCACGGCGCGCTCGACCTCAAGAAAGCCGTCCACGACTGCCTCTCTCGCAAAGGCCATGCCGTCTCCGACTTCGGCACCAGCGGCACCGAAAGTGTCGACTACCCGGATTTTGCGCAGGCGGTGGGCAATGCGGTGAGCGCTGGAGAATCGGATTTCGGCATTCTCATGTGCACCAGCGGCATCGGCATGAGCATTGCCGCCAATCGCTTTCCCCACATACGCGCAGCGCTTGTCGCCAACGCGGATGACGCCCGCCTCTCCCGCCGCCACAACAATGCCAACGTGTTGTGCCTCGGAGCCAACCACGTTGATACGACCGCAGTCGCCCGCATTGTCGACGCCTTCCTCACCACCGCCTTCGAGGGGGGCCGCCATGAGAGACGCATCGAAAAATTGGAACACCTTGGCACAGGCGCCACCTCCAATGCGGCGCTCTCGGAAACCGATCCCCAAATCTTCACGGCAATCCAATCTGAAGCCCTGCGCCAGTTCGAAAACATCGAGTTGATCGCCTCCGAAAATTTCACGTCTCGCGCGGTGATGGAGGCCCAAGGCTCCTGTCTGACCAACAAGTATGCCGAGGGCTATCCGGGCCGCCGCTGGTACGGTGGCTGCGAAAACGTGGATGTAGTTGAACAACTTGCCATTGACCGTGCCAAAGAACTCTTTGGCGCGGAACACGCCAATGTCCAGCCACATTCCGGTTCCCAAGCCAACATGGCCGTGTACTTCTCCGTGCTCCAAACCGGCGACCGCCTCCTCACCATGGATCTCAACCATGGCGGACATCTCACCCACGGCAACAAGGCGAATTTCTCAGGCCGGCTCTTCGAAATCGTTCACTACGGCGTTTCGCCCGACAACGAACGGATCGATTACGACGCCCTCGCCAAGACCGCCCTCGAAGTGAAACCCAAAATGATCACCGCAGGCGCCAGCGCCTACCCAAGAATCATCGACTTCGAGCGCATGCGCGCCATAGCGGATTCCGTGGGGGCTTATCTCTTTGTGGACATGGCGCATATCGCAGGCCTCGTGGCGGGAGGCGTGCATCCCTCCCCTGTTCCCATGGCGGACTTCGTCACCACCACGACGCATAAAAGCCTCCGCGGCCCCCGCAGCGGCCTCATCCTCTGCAAGGCCAAATACGCCAAAGCCGTCGACTCCCAAGTCTTCCCCGGCTGCCAAGGCGGGCCGCTGGAACACGTCATAGCTGCGAAAGCCGTCTGCTTCCTCGAAGCCTTGAAGCCCGACTTCAAAACCTACTCCGCCCAGGTCGTCAGCAACGCCAAGGCGCTTTCCGCACGCCTCGCGCACCACGGCTACAGAATCGTCTCCGGCGGCACTGACAACCATGTAATGCTCGTGGACCTGCGCCCCAAACACCTCAACGGCAAGCAAGCGCAGGAGGCCTTGGATCATGCAGGCATCACCGTCAACAAAAACGGCATCCCCTTCGACACCGAAAAAATCACGCTCGGCGGTGGCATCCGCATTGGCACCCCGGCCGTCACAACCCGCGGGATGAAGGAGGAGGAAATGATGGAAATCGCAGACCTCATCCACCGGGCTCTGAGCCAAATTGCAGACCCTGCCGCACTCCATGCCGTCAGGGACACGGTGCGCCAACTCACCCGCCGCTTTCCGCTGCCAGGTTAGTCGCACTGGGTCCACACAGCCAGGCTGTCCCCCCCTCCCCCAGCCTGTCCTCGGCATTTCTCCTATCAAACACAAGCCATTTCTCGTTGCTGTGCTAGCAACGCCCCGCTAACACTCCAACATCGTGAACGCCTCATCTTCGCCGGCCCTGAACCCTCTCAAAGAAGGTCTCTCCAACCGCCCTCTTCCCCGCCCCTGCAATGTCGTCATTTTCGGCGCCTCGGGTGATTTGACATCCCGGAAGCTCATCCCTGCTCTTTACAATCTGGAGGCTGACGGAGATCTGCCTGCGACCACACGCATCACCGGCTTTGCACGCAGACCCAAGACGGACGAAACATTCCGCACCGAACTCGGCGCAGCGCTGACCAACTTCTCAAGATCCGGCAAACAGGAAGACATTTGGCAGGATTTCTCGCCGCGGGTGCACTATCACCAAAGCGAATTCAGCAATGGCGAAGGCTACAAGGAGTTGGCGCAGAAACTCGACAAGTTTGACGCAGAAAACGGCACCGCGGGAAACCGGTTGTTTTACCTCAGTGTTGGGCCGAGTGAATTTGAGGGCATTCTCGGCAAACTTGCGGAGTACGGCTTGAACAAAACCCGCGAAGGCGCCTGGGCGCGTGTCATTGTCGAAAAACCTTTTGGCCATGACCGCTCCACCGCCCACGCACTGAACGAAAAAGTCAGCCACGTCTTTGCAGAACAAGACACCTACCGAATTGACCACTATCTGGGCAAAGAAACGGCCCAGAACATCATGGTGTTGCGGTTCGCAAACTCCATTTTCGAACCGCTCTGGAACCACCGCTACATCGACCACATTCAAATCACGGCCGCCGAACCCATGGGCGTTGAAGCGCGGGGGCCTTATTACGAATCTTCTGGCGCACTGCGCGACATGTGTCAAAACCACCTGACGCAGATCCTCTGCCTCGTCGCCATGGAGCCCCCCACCGACCTGAGCGCAGACAGCGTCCGCGATGAAAAACTCAAGGTCGTGCGCGCCCTTCGCAAATACACCCCGTCCGAGGTGGCCCAAAATGTGGTCCGCGCCCAGTACACTGCGGGGGCGATTTCAGGAAAAGAGGTTCTGGGATACCGCGCCGAAGACCGCGTCAGTCCCCAATCCCAGACCGAAACCTACGTGGCCTTCCGCGCCTTCGTCGACAATTGGCGCTGGGATGGGGTGCCATTTTACGTCCGTGTCGGCAAACGCATGCCTAAACACGGCACGGAAATCGCCATCTATTTCAAAGACACCCCGGGCGTTCTCTTCAACGCGCAGCAGGCTGGCCTCGGGCCCAATGTGCTCGTCATCCGCATCCAGCCTGACGAAGGCATTTCGCTCAGAATCCAATCCAAGCGCCCGGGTTCACAACTCGCCATCGAACCCGTCAAAATGGATTTCCACTACAAGACAAGCTTTGGAAAACCCAGTCCCGAAGCCTACGAGCGCCTCTTGCTGGACGCCATGTCCGGAGACGCAACCCTCTTCGCCCGCCGCGATGAAGTCGATGCAGCCTGGACCTTCATCGATTGCATCGAAGATGCCTGGCACAAAAACCCCGTTCCGCCAGCAATGGCCGAGTACCCTGCAGGGTCCTGGGGCCCCAAAGAAGCCGACGACCTCCTCGCCAAAGACGGACGCTCCTGGCGCCGCCTCTAACTCGAGCCCCTTAAACGGCCCTTTTCATGGCATTTGACCCCTCTTCCCTTGGGCTCCCAGTCGAGTTGAGCCAGATCTCCCGGACCCTCAACTCCCTCTGGGATGGGCCCGAGCAGCGCACCCGCGCGTGCCTGCTCAATCTCGTCGTCTTTTCCCAAGGCGCCGAAAATCTCGCGGCCAATACCGAGCTTATCTCAAAGTTTGTCCGCAACCACGCCTGCCGGGCTATCCTGCTGGGAAACTCGCCGTTGGCCAAAGCGCAGAAGGCCTCTGCCTGGATCCAAGCGCACTGCCATATGACCAAGGCGGGCGCCCAGGAAATTTGCAGCGAGCAGATTACGCTCCTTGCCGAAGGCCTCTCCCAAAACACAGTGGCCAACATGATCATGGCCAATCTGGACTATGATCTTCCTCTTAACCTCTGGTGGCAGGGCGATTTGCCTGAAAACACGGACTCTCCTCTGTGGCAGCGCGTCGACAAGCTCATCATTGACAGCCTCGACTGGCACAATCCCGCAGACAACCTCCTCCGCCTCTCACAGATCCGCGCCCATTACGGAACCCGACTAACACTGGCAGATCTTAATTGGACCCGCACCTTGAGCCTCCGCCAGGCGGTCGCCCTCAGCTTTGACCTTCCCGCACTGCAACGAGACCTCGCAAGCATCGATCGACTGGAAATCTACCACGCCCCCGATGCCAAATTAACAGCCCTGCTGCTCACAGGTTGGTTTGCAGCGCAGTTGTCTTGGCAACGAGCTGCAGGAAACGGCTCTGCACTTCACTTCGTCTCTCCAACCGGCGCCAAAATCGCCTGCGTCTTCGTTGAAACTCACGGGGAAGCAATCAGCGCTGTCACCCTCGGCTCCGAGAGCTCCAGGCTCTCGCTCCAGCGCGAAAAAGGCTCTCCGCTGCTCACGGCTACAGCGACATCCTCCGAGGGCTCGACCGTCGCTCATTTCCCGGGCGGAAGCGGCGATTCGATCAGTCTCTTGAACGAAGAAATGATGCCCGGCACCCAGCACAAAGTTTATTTAAAAGCCCTGAAGACCCTGGGGACGCTGCTTTCGTAAGCAGTAAAAGGGGTTTTGCGTGAGCAAAGTGGTGACAATCGAACTTCCCGCAGACGTTTTGGAAGTTGCCCAGATTTCAAAGGATGAGGTCCGCTTGGAAAGCGCCGTAGCTTTTTACAAAGCAAAACGCCTTTCCTTGGGCCGGGCCGCTGAACTGGCTGGTTTGGCCCTGCCATCATTCATGGACGCATTAGCCGACCGCCGTGTTGGACTGCATTACGGACCGCAAGAAGTCAGCGAAGAGGCCCGTGCACTCGCACCACATCCCAGAGCTCCATCCATCGCAGAAGCCCCAACGGTGGCTGGGGTCGATGTCGGCGGTCCAAGCAAAGGCTTTCACGCCGTCACCCTTTCCAACGGCCGCTTTACCCCGAAACACTTCAAGGAAGCAGAAGCGGCGTACAAATGGATTTTGGAAGTAAAAGCAACGATTATTGCCATTGATGCCCCTTGCCGGTGGGCCGTATCTGGCAGGTCCCGCCTTGCGGAGCGGGAACTGGCGCTTCACGGAAAACCGATCCAGTGCTTCAAAACGCCAGCGCGAACCTCCGCGGCAGGGAACCCATTTTACGGCTGGGTGTTCAACGGAGAGACACTCTACGAGCGTTTGAGCGCGTCGCATGATTTATTCGATGGCTCCCAAAAAAACGGACCCATTGTTTTCGAAACCTTTCCCCACGCAGTGGCGTGCGCGCTGGCGGGTCGCGTCATCCCTGCGAGCCCGAAAGGCCTCATTCGCAGGAGATCGTTAAGCGAGCAGGGCTTTGATGTCGGGCCGCTTGCCAACATCGATTTTGTCGACGCCGCCTTGTGTGCTCTGACCGCCCTGCAATTTCATCTGGGACTGACGACGGCTTTTGGCGACTCCAGAGAGGGCTTCATTGTTGTCCCCCGTTGCACGACAAAGCAGCTCCCTCTGCTCATTTAGCCTCGTGAGCAGACTCTGTCTCCCACCCTGTTTGTCTCCGTCCACGCTCCGTCTGATTGATATGGGGTTGCAATTGTCAAAAGAGTCATTTAACAAATTTTCAATGAAATTCGCCCCTCGCTTGCTAGCTATCGGTTTCGCAATTAGCCTTTCTGCATGTGCAACCCAACTCCCCCCTGTTGACTTTGGAGTTGGAGCTGTTGGTACTTCCCACCACAAGATTAACGCCGAACTAAAAACGGTGACCGTTCAAGTGGCTCCAAAGAACACGCAAAAAGGTAAGGTTGCGATTCAATTGCTGGAAAGCGCCGGCACTCAAATGTCATCCGGGCAAGGAATCGTCAGTGCTTGGCAAAATTCGCTGCAAGATGCGATGGCCCGAAACGCGATTTTCAACGATTCCTCCACCACAAAACTTTCTCTTTCAGTGACCGTTCTGAAACTAGACGTGCCTTCTTTCGGAGCCGAATTTGAAACTGAAACCATCGCGCGGTATGAGCTGATCAATCGCTCTAATGGTGATATTGTGTTCTCCTCAGACGTAGCATCAAAAGGTTCGTGTGCGATGTCCGAGGCGTTTATGGGGTTAATTCGAGCTAGAACCGCAGCATGCAATTCAGTTCGAGAAAACATCAAGCAATTCTTGAGGGAATTGGAGACGGTCAATCTGTCTAAGCCCATGTTCCCGTCCCAGTCGAAATTGTGATACATGAAACTTTGGTCCGCATTTTTTTCTCTAGCCCTTCTTGCTGGATGTCAGACCAATATAAACTCTGATTATTACAAGGCAACGTCTGTTGGATCAGTAAACCGCGCGGTAAAAGGAACGGTGATTAGTGTCCGTTCGGTTAAGGTTTATGACGACTCAGGCGTTGGGGCCTCCTCGGGAGCAACGTTAGGCGCCATCGGAGGTGCGAGCGCAGGGAACAGTTTGGCGGGTTCTGCGGCTTTGGCCGTAACGGGAGCAGTGGCTGGAGGATTAGCTGGCTCCGCTATAGAGCGTTCTTCCACAAGACAAGGAGCGTATGAGTATGTTGTCGAAGCCTCCAATGGCGCGCTCCTCACCGTCGTTCAAGGCGGACCCACTTATTTCAAGTCGGGCGAAGCGGTTCTAGTAATCTACGGGAACCCTTCACGAATTATTCCGCTCCAACAAAGCCATTAAGGTCTGAGGGCTGCCAAGGGAGTCTTCCCTCCGCAAATTTCGGCGTTTTGTGTAGGACCAACGAATTCCGTTGAATGGGTGCCCAACACCCTTCCCTCAATGTTCGGACTAGCGGAGGCAGCAAAATCGTCTTCTCGACCAAATACGACGACGTTGAGAACCATCGCGACTTCACCATTGGGTGAATTCGGAAATTCCTCCCTCGCTCCTTCAGGACTACTCTGAGACTGGGGCTGCTTTGGGTGCACCCCAGTCTTTCTCGCACTTACGCGTTCCGTTCATTAATCTTCGCCAGACTTCCCCTCCCCGATGGCCATCAAAAAATCCGAACTCTATTCCTCCCTCTCGTCCGGTTGCGACGAACTGCGCGGGGGGCATGGACGCCAGCCAATACAAGGACTACGTGCTCGTGCTCCTCTTCGTCAAATACGTCAGCGACAAGTACGCCGGCCGCGACGACGCCCTCATCTCCATCCCGGAGGGAGCCAACTTCGCCGACATGGTCGCCCTCAAGGGCAAACCCGACATCGGCGATCAGACCAACAAGCGCATTTTAGGCCCGCTCGCGCAGGAGAACCGGCTCTCCGACATGCCGGATTTCAACGACGCCACGAAACTGGGCTCCGGCAAGGCAATGGTGGACCGCCTCTCCAACCTCATCGCCATCTTTGAGAATCCGGCCCTCGACTTCTCCAAAAACCGCGCCCACGGGGACGATATTCTGGGCGACGCCTACGAGTACCTCATACGCCCTTCGCCACAGAAAGCGGCAAGAGCAAGGGCCAGTTCTACACCCCCGCCGAAGTCTCGCGCATCATTGCCCGCATCCTGCGCATCCGCCACGCCTCGGTCACCAGCAACACCACCGTTTACGACCCCACCTGCGGCTCCGGTTCGCTCCTGCTCAAAGTCGGCGACGAGGCCAGCTACGGCCGGAACGTGAAGGTCCCCCTCTACGGTCAGGAGAAAGACTCCGCCAACTCCGGTCTGGCCTACATGAACATGGTCCTCCACAACCATGCCGAAGCCGAAATCAAACAGGGCAACACCCTCGCCAACCCGCTCTTCAAAGACGGCGACTCCCTCAAGACCTTTGACTACGTCGTCGCCAACCTGCCCTTTTCCGACAAACGCTGAAGCACCGGCCTCGATCCCGACAACGACACGTTCCACCGCTTCGATCCGTACGGCGTCCCGCCCGCCAAACAGGCCGACTACGCCTATCTGATGCACATCGTCCGCTCGCTTAAGTCCACTGGCAAAGGCGCGTGTATTCTCCCGCATGGCGTCCTCTTTCGCGGCAACGCGGAGGCCGTCATCCGCGAGAACCTGCTCACCCGCGGCCTGATCAAGGCGGTCATCGGCCTTCCTGCCAACCTCTTTTACGGTACCGGCATTCCCGCCTGCATCATCGTGTTGGACAAAGAGGACGCCGCCTCCCGCAAAGGCGTCTTCCTCGTCGACGCCTCCAAAGGGTTCATCAAGGACGGCAACAAGAACCGGCTTCGCGAACAGGATATACACAAGATCGTGGACACCTTCGCCAGACAGGCCGAAGTCCCGCGCTATTCGAGTCGGGGGATGTTCTAAAATGAGTGAAGAAATCACAGCAGAACCGGCGTACACAGACCTGCTGGGCCGCATCTCAGAGGCGTATGTCGCCGGTCAAGTCAGGGCGACCCAAGCCGTCCACTCGCACATCACCAAAACCTACTGGAAAATCGGTCGGGACATCGTGGAGTTTGAACAGGGCGGAAAAGCGCGGGCGGAATACGGGAAGAACCTTCTCACCAGGCTCAGTCGCGATCTGACAGTGCGGCAAGGAAAGGGGTTCAACCGAAGCAATGTCATCCGGATCAGACAGTTTTACGTGAATTACCCAAAAGGTGCGACAGCGTCGCACTTATTGACATGGTCTCACTGGGTCGAGCTTCTCAAGATCGAAGATGCTCTGGAAAGGAGCTTTTACGAGCAACAGTCGGTGGCTGACAAGTGGACCGTTCGAGAGCTGCAAAGGCAGATGAAATCCTCCATTTTCCTCCGGCTTGCCGCTGGGAAGGACAAAGACGCCATCCTCCAACTCTCCCAGCAAGGGCAGCTCGGGGCGCAGCCTTCCGATCTGCTGAGGGACCCGTTTGTGTTTGATTTCCTCAAGATTCCCGAACCGCACTCTGTCAGCGAAACTGATCTGGAGACCCGCCTGTGTGACCATCTCCAATCCTTCCTGCTGGAATTGGGGAAAGGGTTCACCTTTGTGGGACGACAATATCGCGTCCCAATCAACAACACGCCGTTTCGCGTCGATCTGGTTTTCTACCACCGTATGCTTCGCTGCTTTGTCCTGATTGACCTTAAAATCAAGGCGGTGGAGCACCACGACCTCGGGCAGATGAACCTGTATCTGGGATATTTCGCCGCTGAGGAGAACGTCGAAGGCGACAACCCGCCCATTGGGATCATTCTTTCCCGTCACAAAGACGAATTGCTGGTGGAGTACGCCACCTACCAGATGAACAGCCAGTTGTTCGTCCAGAAATACCAGCTGTATCTCCCCAATCGGGAAGAACTCCGGCGCGAACTGGAATGGACCCTCCAGGAAGCCGCCGAAAACGGAGGAACGCAATGAAATCCGGCTACAAACAAACTGAAGTCGGCGTCATTCCGGAGGATTGGGAGGTGAAGCCTTTGGGCTCACTCTGTCGACGAATCACAACGGGTAAGCTCGATGCCAATGAGATGGTTTCGGATGGAGGCTATCCTTTTTTTACGTGCGCCAAAGAAAGCTATTAGATTGATAGGTATGCCTTTGATTACGAGGCTCTGCTTGTGTCTGGGAACGGAGCAAATGTCGGTTACGTGCACTATTACAACGGGAAGTTTAACGCGTATCAACGGACGTATGTCCTGAGTAAATTTTCTGCGGAAGTTCAATTCCTGAAACTTTTCTTAGACCGCAATCTTCGAGAACGAATTAGGGTAGAGGTTAATGTGGGAAATACGCCCTACATTACAGAAAATCCTCGATCTGTTGCAAACCAATCCCAGCTTTGGACGCGGAGAAATCGCAGCACAATTGGGAAACATCACCGAAGACGGAGTGAAATATCACCTTAACAAGCTCAAGACCGAAGGCCGCATCCGTCGAGTTGGTCCCGACAAGGGCGGCCACTGGGAGGTGCTGCCATGAAACAGAGTACCCCTGGGACCGCGGAGCCCCAGCTCCGCATCGACCCACCAGACACCCAAGAGGTCCGCAACGAGGAGGCACTCGCCCGAGAAAACACCCAGAGAAAAGGGAACGTTCAAGCGGAGCTGGTGCTCCGCGGTCCCAGGGAAGAAACTAGCGTGCGGTGGTATTCTCGGGGGTATTTACCCCACTACGACGACATTCAAAAAATCCAAACCGTTACATTCCGCCTTGCCGACTCCCTGCCAGCTCAAACCCTCGCCGAACTGGAAGCAGAACTCAAACGCCATCCACCGTCCAAACGCGATGCCCACCGCCGAAAACGACTCGACCAATGGCTCAATAATGGCGCCGGTTGTTGCGCACTGAGCCACCCTCAAGTCGCCAAGGTCATGCAGGAGACTCTCCTCAAGTTTGATGGGGCACGGTACCACCTTGTTGCGTGGTGTATCATGCCAAACCATGTTCACGCCCTGATTCAGCCTCGAACCCCTCTCGCGCGCGTCGTGCAATCGTGGAAGTCCTTCACGGGACGTTGGGCACTGGCGCGTAACATAGAGCTGCAACTCGGAATCTCGGGCGACCGCTTTTGGATGCCAGACTACTGGGATCGCTACATCCGCGATCAAGAACACTTTTCAAAAGTCGTGGACTATACTCATCAAAATCCGGTAGCAGCGGGTCTTTGCCAAAAAGCTGAAGACTGGTTATGGTCCAGCGCAAGATTTGCCCCTGGGACAGCGGAGCCCCAGCTCCGCATCGACGCACCAGACACCCAAGCCGGCCGCAACGGGGAGGCACTCGCCCGAAAAAACGCCCGGAGAGAAGGGAACGTCCAAGCGGAGCTGGGGCTCCGCGGTCCCAGGGAGGAGCCTCAATGAACCCCACCACCGAACGCGACACTCAGAACCGCGTCGTCACCCTCTTTCGCGACACCCTTGCGTATACGCACTTGGGCGACTGGCGGGATCGTACGAACAACAGCAACGTCGAGCCGGACCTGCTCGCGGCGTTCCTGCGCAAACGCGGTTACAGCGAGGGGCACATCACCAAAGCTGTTTACGATTTTCAGACGGAGGCGCGGAACCTCAATCGCAGCCTTTACGACAACAACAAGCGCATCTACCAGCTGCTCCGCTACGGGGTTCCGGTGCGACTGGGGGTGGCTGAGAACACAGAGACCGTCTGGCTTGTCGACTGGGAACACCCAGAAAAGAACGACTTTGCGATCGCGGAAGAGGTCACGCTCAAAGGGTCGCTCGAAAGGCGGCCGGATTTGGTGCTCTACATCAACGGCATTGCCATTGCGGTCATCGAACTCAAAAACGGGCGCGTCTCGATCGGGGACGGCATCCGGCAGCTCATCTCCAACCAGTCGGCGGAGTTCAATGCTTGGTTCTTCAGCACTGTGCAGTTGGTGTTCGCCGGCAACGATTCCGAAGGACTGCAGTACGGCAGCATCGGGACTGAGGAGAAGATGTTCCTGCGCTGGAAAGAGGACCAAAACGACAATGCGGACCTCAAGCTGGACAAGTACCTCCAGAAGATGTGCCGGAAGGAGCGGCTACTGGAGCTGATCCATGACTACGTGCTCTTTGACGGAGGCAAAAAGAAGCTGCCGCGGGTGCACCAGTATTTTGGGATCAAAGCGGCACAGGAGTACGTGCGACGGCGCGAGGGCGGGATCATCTGGCACACGCAGGGCAGTGGAAAGAGCATCGTCATGGTGCTATTGGCGAAGTGGATTCTGGAGAACCAGTCCGCCGCACGCGTAGTGATTGTCACCGATCGGGACGAACTGGATAAACAGATCGAGGGCGTGTTTCTAGACGCGGGCGAACCGATCAAACGCACGACCAGCGGACAGGATTTGATGACGCAGTTGGGGCAACCCTTGCCGCGCCTGCTGTGTTCACTGGTGCACAAATTCGGGCGCAGGGGCGTGGATAATTTCGACGCATTCCTCGCCGAACTGGAGGCGCAGCCCTGTCAGACGGTGGGCGACCTGTTTGTGTTCGTGGACGAATGTCACCGGACCCAAAGCGGCCGCTTGCACCGGACGATGAAGGCGTTGATGCCCAAAGCTGTGTTCATTGGGTTCACCGGCACGCCGCTGCTGAAGGCGGACAAGGCGATGAGTCAGGAGGTGTTCGGGCGGTACATTCACACCTACAAATTCAGTGAAGCGGTCGCCGACGAGGTAGTGCTGGATTTGGTGTATGAGGCGCGGGACATCGACCAGCAACTGAGCAGTCCTGAGCGGGTGAACGAGTGGTTTGACGCGAAGACGCGCGGCCTCAACGACTGGCAGAAGGCGGAGCTTCGCAAACAATGGGGCACCATGCAGACGGTGCTCAGTTCGCGCTCGCGGATGGAGCGGGTCGTCATGGACATCCTGCACGACTTTGGTATTCAGCGTCGGCTTTCGGATCACAAAGGCAACGCGATCCTCGTGGCGTCCAGCATTTACGAGGCGGTGCGGTATTACGAATTGTTCCAGAAGACCCTGTTTAAAGGGCACTGTGCCGTTGTGACCTCGTACAATCCGCAGGCGCAAGACATCACCAGAGAGGATACGGGGGCCAATACGGAGACAGACAAGCAGTTCGTTTACAACACATACTGCGCCATCCTGAAGTACATGAACGCGGGGCCGAACAAGTCGAAGACAGAGGTGTACGAGGACGAGGTGAAGGCGTTGTTCAAAACACAGCCCGCGAGAATGCGGCTGTTGATCGTCGTGGACAAGCTGCTCACCGGATTTGACGCCCCAAGTTGCACGTACCTGTACATCGACAAATCCATGCAGGACCATGGGCTATTTCAAGCGATCTGCCGCACGAACCGTCTGGACGGGGCGGACAAAGACTACGGGCATATTGTCGATTACAAAGACCTGTTCAAGAAGGTGGAAAACGCCATTTCGGTGTACGCCGACACCGATCTGGACGAGAGCGAGGGCGGTGCATCCTCAAACGTGTTGTTGCAGGACCGACTGACCAAGGGACGGGAACGGTTGGACGACGCTCTAGAGGCAGTTGCGTTGATCTGCGAGCCGGTGGAGCTGCCCAGAAAAGAGCGCGAGTACATCCGATATTTCTGCGGCAACACTGAGGTGGCATCGGACCTGATGGAGCGGGAACCCCAGCGCGTCGCGTTCTACAAAGCGGCGGTCGCGCTCCTGCGGGCGTATGCCAACATCGCGGATGATTTGGAGGCGGCTGGCTATTCGGCTGCGGATATTTCGCGAATCAAAACGGAGCTGGATGTGTGCGTGAAGATGCGCGAAGTGATCCGGCGCGGCAGCGGAGAGACCATCGACTTGAAGACATACGAGGCCGACATGCGGCACTTGATCGACACATACATCGAGGCCGACGCGCCCCGCAAAATCTCGACCTTCGACAACATGCCGCTCCTCGAAATCATCGTGCAGAGCGGGCTTGGAGCAGCGGTGAACAGCCTTCCAGAAGGCATCCGCAGCAACGAAACGGCGGTGGCGGAGACCATCATTAACAACGTCCGCAAACGGATCATCAAGGAACACCTGAACGACCCCGCGTACTACGACCGGATGTCGGTGCTCTTGGAGGGGATCATCGCGGACCTGAAGGCGAAGCGGCTGGATTATAAGCAGTACCTGCTCCAGATCGCGGACCTCGCCAAGCAAGTGCAGCAGGGCAAAGCGGACACCGATCCTTTGCGTGATCAGTCAGCCGGCGTTCGAGCGATTTTCAACAACCTGCGAGCAACGGAGGATGGCACCAGCAGGGTCGCTGAGCAACCGCCCGAATCTCCGGAAAGCGTTCAAGAACGCGTCACGCTCGCGCTTGCCATTGACCACGCCGTCAAACAGACGCGGCCGGATGGTTGGCGTGAGAACGTGGTTAAAGAGCGTGTGGTTAAAAACGCCATCAAGAAGGTCCTGAATGACGCCACAGAGGCGGAACGGATTTTCCAGATCATCAAGCAGCAGCGAGAGTACTGATGGGTAGCCAGATCACCATTGGAGGGGTCGTGGTGGACGTCGTTCTAAAGGACATCAAGAACGTGCACCTGAGCGTGTACCCGCCGACGGGGCGCGTCCGGATATCGGCTCCGAAGCACATGAAGGCGGATACGATCCGGCTATTTGCGATTTCGAAGCTGCCCTGGATAAGGCAACAGCAGCGAAAGCTCAAAGGACAGGCTCGTGAGTCCGCCCGCGAATATCTGGCGAGGGAAAGCCACTACGTGTGGGGAAAGCGGCACCTGTTGAAGGTCGTGGAAGCCGCAAGCGGACCGGTGAGCGTCACTGTCCGCCGGAGTACGCTGGTTCTGACGGTGCGCCCCCAATCCACAACGGCCCGAAAGGAGGCGTTATTAGGCGAATGGTACCGCCTGCAGGTCCGGAGCGCAGCCACGCCCATGATCGCCAAATGGGAGCCGATTTTGGGCGTTCAGGCGTCGCGGCTGGGCGTGCGGCGAATGAAGACGAAGTGGGGCAGCTGTAATCCGGCGTCGCGTTCGTTACTTTTGAATCAGGAGTTGGCGAAGAAGCCACCGGAGTTTCTGGAGTATATCGTGGTACACGAGCTAATGCACCTGCTTGAGCCGACGCACAGCCCCCGATTCGTCGCCCTGATGGACATGCACATGCCGAAGTGGCAGTTCTACAGGGACGAGCTGAATCGGTTGCCGGTCGGGCATGAGGAGTGGTAGGATTTCTGGCAGGACACGCTGAAGTTTCTGTACCTCACACGACTCCGTTCAAATACGGTCTTTGAGCAGGCAATCCAGCAGGGGGTGGCGAGAGACGATTTCTTTGGCACGGCGTTGGGCGAGAAGGAAGGCCGCTAAGAGGGCTTCCAACTGGCTGTACCCCACGTCCAGATAGACGAACAGCTGCTCCTTGTGGAACCGGGAGCAGCAAGGCTTTATCGCGATTCCTTGGCACCCGCGCCCGTGGTGCAGGACACGGCCTTGACCCAGCCCGAGTTGGGAGGGTTGAAGCCAGCCGCTCAGAGTGCGTCCAGATCGGGCGTGAATCCTGACGTTTACGGGACGGCAACGGCACCCGCCCCCGCTGCTGGCGGCATTCCAAAAATGAAGTCTTTCCACGGGGCGGTGGAGGTAGACGCGGCCAGGGCCAAAGCGAGGCTCATGCAGATCGCGGAGGAGGTCATCAACGTGCTGACTAGCGACCCACTGGCGAAAGTGACGGTGAATCTGGAATTGAGCGCGGAGTTCTCCAACGGGGCGGCGTAACAAGTATGCAGGGCCGGGAGCAAGAAGGCTGCGAACCTCAAGTTAAGGTTAGCGAGTGGGAGAAGTCTGGCTGAGGAAGGCTTAATTGACGATTTCAGCTTGCGGAAGCTGTTAGCAGGGTCGCGTGACACCTCAATCCACAACAAACCCACTCCGCTTCTTTTGCGACTATATCGTCGTCAAATAAAGTCTGGAATTACAATATTCTCAGGGTACTCTCGACTGCGTTTTTCAGCTCGATGGTCAGGTTTTTGTGGTGTTGTTGGTGATGTTGGGAACGCAGCCTGCCAACCGTTTGTCATTGAGGTCTCAAACCCCTTGATTGCTGCTGGTACGCCCACCTCTAATGCCTTTTTAAAAGCGGCAGGGGCACTGGCGAGGGTGAGCGGTCTTTTGATCGATTTGCGATAGGCTACCCTGGCGTGCCCCCGGTTTTTGATCCACTCGTTGTGAGAGTTTTGGGTTAGTTTTGGATCGTTTGTTCTTGGTTTGGTGTTTGGGGAATGGAGCGCAGCCTTGCGGCTGCCGGAGCGTAGCGGAGGCTGCCGCAAGGCTGCGCTGCGCGAACTCCTCGGGGGTTTGGTAACCCAGCGCCGAGTGGGGGCGGCGGCAATTGTAGTCTTGGCGGTATTCTTCACCCAGCACTTTTGCCTCCAGCACGCTCACGAAACTTTCTCGGTTC
>CANJPY010000022.1 GCA_947476255.1 Chthoniobacteraceae bacterium
ACGAAGCCTCCCTGCTCCGCCTCATCTCCGCCCTGCTCTGTGAAATCAGCGAAGAGTGGCTCACCGGAAAAATCTACCTCAACATGAATCCAACTGACCTGCCCCACAGCTAACGCTCAACTTTTACAGAATAAAAATTGCGCCGCCCTGGCTCATGGAGGCGGCAAAATCGGGGATCGATGAAATCGGGCGCCCGTGTAGTTCCGGGGAGACCACACAGAGTTTAAAATGCTCCTTGAGGGCACGATAGGAGACCTCGTCGAAGGGGCATTGTGTAAAACAGTCAGCCCACACCCAACGGACCCTGCCAGCCAGTCGCAGGGCAGCCTCGACTGGCTCATACTCGGAAAAGCGCACCGCTACGTTTGCTTCTCCGTTTTCTGAAAGACTGTGCAGCATAGGAAACGAGCAGTCTAAAAAGAAATAGTCCTTAATTTGATGCCTTTCCAAAATCAGACGAATGCGGTGTTCTATACGCTCACTCTTGACATTTAAAATGATAAACCTATGCCGAAAGCTTTTGATGTATTCTTCAAAATCCTCCCCGTCGCAAAAGGGATCATGCTGCACAATAAGCCGAGTGCCACTGTCGCGAACATCCACCTCCACGCCCAAGTCTAGAGGTACAGATTGGAGTTGAGCTGCAGTGTTAACACGGTGTGCGATCAGAAGCATACGATGGATGTGTAATTTATCTGTTTAAATCTATTTCTCAGGCCATTGACTTAGCAACTGACTTTGATGAAGAGCAACTCCAGAGAAATTCAAGATTAGCTCGCAAACAGGCAAAGGAAAAGCTTTCTTGTGACGGCATTTAGAAGCATCTCACTACAAATGGCCCGGAGGCTACATCCATGTCCCTCAGTGATCGTGATTCACGCTTTCAGAGTATGAACCTCCTCACCAGCCCCGGCTAGGATGCTCCACGGGGGCAAGCCAACTGCATCAAACCCATGACTCCATCCGCATCTTTTTTAATGACGACGGGCACCACACTGGTTGCCTCTCTGGCCTTTGTTCTGTCTGGGATGTGGTTTCTTTCAAAATTCAATTTTGAGCGTAGCAAAAGCTCTACCTTTCAGGTTGCAGGGGCCTTTTTTATAGGCGGATCCCTATTCCTGATTTCATATCGGACTATTAGCCAGTTTTCTGAAGGCTTGCGTGTCCCAGTAACGGTGGCCTTCGGTATCCTCCTTATTTTCGCCGCGGCTGGTGTGCCGGCCTTTAAAAAAGCGATCGCAGATTCTTCTGGGGGCTGGAAATTCGTTGCCGGTAGCCTCGCAGTGGCCGCTCTCGTAGAGGCGTTGCTTCTCACTTACTGGCTGCCCACCCCTTGGGCGCCGAGGGACGCCCCTTTCGAGTTTATTGGCAGCTTGCACTCTGGCCGTTACGTGGCTTTGGCGGAATACATTGTTGAACACAATCACATTCCTGTCCTAGGGCAAAATTACGGACAGGCCTTGTTAACCTCCATCAGCCTCCTCGCCGGAGCCCATTCCCCCTACCTCGCCCTTCATCTTTGGCTGGTGACCCACGTTTGCGCCCTGATTCTATTAGTCTTCGGTTTCTTTAGGATGAAACACCGCGACCTTTCTGTGGCGATTACAGCTGCAGTTGTCACCGCTTTGGGAGGCAGTGCATTGTCACTCTCAAACTTTACGGTCATTGACTCGGGCAATCCGTGGCTCCTGAGCGGTTATTCAGATTCAATTGCAGGTCTTGCGACGTTTCTCGTGTTCCTCATCTTGTGTTTGTCCGTAAAAAAACATGATCTGTGGTTCTTAGCTTGGGGCTCGGTGATTCTAGGCATTTTTACCCTCAGATGGGGCATGAGTTCTCCTCAAAACATCCTCCTGATGCTGGCCCTCCTTTCAGCTGCATTTTTACTACGTGCCCTCCGCCAAAAGGGTTGGCGGTTTTCCATCATAGTGGTTTTTGGAATCGTATTGTGCGCATTTACCGCGGGAGTAAGACGACAGGGAGGAATGCTCTCTCCTCGCACCATTCAAGAGGACATCAAATTAGTCGGGATCTTAAACGTGGAACAAGATCCAGCCCAAGGGAAACGGGTTATGATTGTCCCCTACCTAAGACACTTTTTAGTGGGTAGCAGCGATGAATTCAAACTCGTGGAAAGCCCGGACAAGGGGAGTGCGCAAAAGTTCCGACAGCTCTTGGAACGCAAATGGAACGACATTGACGTCTGGCCTGCCATATTTGCGATGTGCGAGGAGTATTTTCTCGCGGCGTTCCGCGCCCTTTTCTGGCCCATTGCCGGAACAATCGTCGCATTGAGCATTGGAATCCGCGAGCACCGGCGGACGACAAATCGCGGGAACGTCGCCGCCTGCGAGTCTCACACTCGAACGCCCGCAGGGGAACCCAATGGTCCGCCTTCGTATTTATTTGCTCTGAGCATGGTGAATATGGTGGTGCTTGGCGCGGGACTGGGCGCCTGTTTTCTGTTCGAGGTCAATGGGTTCAAGTGGGAGTTAACACGGTTTATGATTCCTGGCTACGCCATAGGCATGCTTTTGGTGGTGGGTTCTGCCGCGCACTTGATCGCGAACAACGCCGATGAATCGCGGGTAAAAACTTGGTTGGCAGCACTCGTGGCAATCCTTTGCTTTGGTCCAACCACATTCCTTGCCTACAACTGTCTCAAAAATATGGTGTCCCAGTCCGGAGGTTTGTCATTTGTCCGGAGGATTGAGCGCTTAATCACTCGCACCGGTCCTGGTTTCAGTAAGGGAGAATATTCCACTAACATACAGGGGATTCTCAGTAACGCCGTCCAAGTTGCGAGCCAGCGAATCTCTTTCGGGGGAACATTCACACCGTTCGCTCTGGTTTTGAGAGGAACTGCATTGAGCGTCGAGGAAACCAATGTGACCCTCGATGCAGCAAAACAGACTGAGGCACTTTTTCAAAAGCTCGAAGATCTCAGACGCTCTTCCAGCTTCAACGGCGTGGCCGTGGTTGAAATGGTTCAAGAGAACACAGCAGCCCCCGATGACTTCGCGTTTGTAGTGACGATTGAGCACCTGGACGCGGATCCTTCGACCTATAAAATCCCCTTTAAACGCCGGCAGAAAAACCATGAACTCGGTGGCATTTCACGCATGGATGCCCCCCAGAGACTGCTGCCTTGGCAGTAAAAGCGCTACCAAACAAGCCCCTTTTTACCGCCACTATTCCCCAAAACTCCTGTCGAGAGTGTTGTTTATTCGGTTTAAAACAAAAAAGAGGGTAAAGCCAAACAACAGGCTCACGCACTGAGAAGCAAAAGCGGAAACAAGCTTCCATTTCCCAACCACCCCCAGAAACAAGATTTGAGCCACGACGCGGATTCCAACGCCCTTTACCAATTGAATAAACAGGCGTGTCGAGGAAGCCGCCCCACCACCACCGTTGCGCCCCCTCAAGAGTCCACAGTACACCGCCGCGTGAATCAGCACCGCGCTGCACGATAGAGTAAAAGAGTTCAGCTGTAGTTGATGTTCCAAAAGCTGGGCCGCCGATAGCGCAGTCAAACAAGGCACCCATTCACGCCTAGAGCATTGGTTGAAATCGAAAAAAATACTCCCAAACTTCCGCCGATCCTGCCACGCCATGTGGATTAGATCTCGAATAAACGACAGGATTGTCCGGTATTTCCTAAAGATCGTACCCGCCGATTTTGAGATGCCGTATTTCCGTTGGTGAAACTGCACTTCAACCGTTTCGATCGTGTACCCCGCTTTTCCCGCTTCATACAGAATCTGGGCGTCGAACGAAAATCCATGCACTGGCCTTGAGATCCGCCCGAGCAGGTGCCGGTCGAATACCTTTGGCTGCGCGTTGACATCTTCGGCATAAAAGCCCGTTAAAAAACTCTGTATTTTGGGTAAAAACCGAGTCGTCACCAACGCCTTCTCGCGACCGGGACGCATCCCGCGCACCAAGCATAACGGGGACCTGGACACACGGGCTTCATAGGCCTCACACGCTCGAAGGATATCTTCGGGCGGGGTCTGCCTGTCTGCATGAGAAAACGCCAAAATATCGCCTTTTGCCGCGAGCAACCCTGCCAGCATTCCATGTCCGTATCCCAAATTTTTTTCGAGGCTCACAACCCTCGCAAAATCATTTTCGCCGTTGGGAAGCACCCTGGAAAGAACCTCCCTAGTATTATCAGTCGAGCCATTGTCGACCAAAATGAGCTCAAATTCGCGAAACTGCCGAAGTTGGGCGAACTGCTTGAGGAGGGAATCGAGGGTTCCCGCCTCATTGTAGCAAGGCAAAACGATGCTTAAACTGCTCTTCAAAGCCTAATCGCCCTTGTGCTTTTGAAACGGATGCGACGGCTCGGCACTAAAAAAACCAGCCCATGCTTCAAGTAATCTCACGTCAAGAGGGGTTCCAAAACAAATGAACTTGTCCACGGGAAACACGCGCACATTTTTCCCCTCAGCAATCAGCTCGTTCATGCTGGTTCCAACATAATATTCA
Source organism: Chthoniobacteraceae bacterium (assembly GCA_947476255.1). Taxonomy (GTDB): domain Bacteria; phylum Verrucomicrobiota; class Verrucomicrobiia; order Chthoniobacterales; family Chthoniobacteraceae; genus Chth-196. The sequence continues at coordinate 4,492 of CANJPY010000022.1, forward strand.
TTGTTCACGCGCTTGCCTGCCTCGATCATCTTTTTGGAAGCCTTTATAAAATCGGAGGCGCGCCGGTAATAAAATGTCCCCACCACCGCAGGATCCAATTCCGGAGTGTTGCTTATCAGCTTTTTTTCAACCACTTTAAGCACCCTTCCAGACTCGTCAGTCAGACAATAAGCATATTGCTCCGGCTTACTGTATGTCATAAACTTGAGTTGAAAGGTAAATATCAAAACATCCACGGAAGGGTCCTCCGCAAGCAGCGCGAAAGCCTTTTGATCAAATACAATTTGGTAGTCGATGCTGGAGATCAGAAGAGATTCATCCAAGGGCAGGTGCGGCTCAGCCAACAGACAGGTACAAGCCTGCCCTTGAGTGATTTCATCGGCCACCACGACCGAGGCATCGGCACATAGAGCGTGGATTGAATTTCTGAATACAGAGTTTGAAGCGTGCTCTTGAAGACAGACAAAAATGGTTTTCCGCGCCTTTGGAAAAGACTCCAAAGCCGCCGCAAACATGGGCTTTCCTAAAATAGGGATAAACGGCTTGGGAACCTGATAGCCCTCCTCGACAAAGCGATGTCCCCGACCCGCCATTGGAATGAGACTGATCATCTGGTGATATCTATATTAAAATACTTGGAAACGTCTTTTGAAAAATATTCAGACCACATTTGATACTGTTCCACGTCTTCAGGCGTCCCCCAGCAAATAAACCTTTCTGCTTCAAAACCCAAAACCTTCAGCCCGTCATTCACCACTTCATTATAGATGAGGCTCACATAATATTCATTATTAACGTGCCCTTCTCTCTCTAAAAGAAGCCGGCTATATTTCAGGAAAGAATCCCAACGATTTAAGTAGTAGACGCCAGTTGACGCGGGCTCTTGATAACTTTCCCCCGTAAAAGACTTTTTTTCGCGCAATTCCAACATCTCATTTTGCGAATTCAACCGTAGGTAGGCGTAGAAAGTCGACCCGAATGAGGCGGGATGCCACCCCTTGAACGTGATGATCCCGCCTTGGTACCTCTCAATTTCCTCCAAAAACTTGGGGTAATTCCAGTGCTGGTAAAAATCACAGTAGGTAATGATGACAGGCTCGTCGGGGGCTATCTCAAGGTTGGCCTGCAGTATAGACACAATGGGCCCCTGTCGGTTGGGCTCGATGGAAACAATCGAGTGCCTCACTGCGGCAGACTCTATAATCGCGCGGTACTCAGGAACTTCACAATGTTCACGCCTCACGATAAAAATAAACTCATCGCTTGAGCTGAACATGGAACACACCCAATGAATCATCGGGCGGCCATCGATCAGCATAAAAGCTTTGGGAACGGTGTATCCAGCATTGCGGAAGCGTTCAGATCCTCCTGCCATTGGAATAACAATCTTCATGGACACGCTAAAGAATGGCAATTGACGCAGCCAGAATGGACAAGGAAACTTAACACAATAGTAGACAAACTGACCAAATTTTTAATGCAAGTTTATTGCTCACCGGGAGGAAAAGGACAGACCACAAGCTCGGAAGCCCGGTTACTTCCCCAGAACATCGGATGCAAAATCAAAAAGCGCCACTGTCGAAGGGTCCTCAGCGCGACCAAGTTCGTCATTCATGCGGACGTGATTGGTATCCCGTGCGCCAAACACCTTGACGGGCACCGCTGCCGCCTTAAGCGCTGTCTCAAACCGTTTTGCCTGCATACTATTGTCCGGGTGATCAGCAACATGCAGAATCAGGAAGGGCGGAATTCCCTTGCCTTTTTCCACATGGGTGACCGCGGAGTATGCGCGGTGTTTGACGGGATCGTTCCCAAATTTTTGCCGATGTCCGTTGGTGGGAAGCGGCATCCCGTGGACGCGTAGACGTGTTTCGGCGGTTTCAATGATCGCTGGGACATCAAAGGTGTCGCCGTCCACTGGCACGCACCCTTTGAGCACTGAGAACGGCACGCCCTCCGCCTTGAGATAGCGGTCGTCCGTGCAAAGCAATGCCGCGAGTTGAGCCCCTGCCGAGTGGCCCATGACAAAAATGCGGGTCGGGTCGCCGCCATGTTTGGCGATATTCGCGTGCACCCAGGCGAGAGATTTGGCGATGTCTTTAAAAATCGCCCCCATCTCTACAGCGGGGAGCAACTGGTAGCCCGTTGAAACAAAAACAAAACCCTTCTCCACAAACGCCTGCGGTTTGAGCTGCACACTTGTCTTGTCCCCGAGTTGCCACCCTCCTCCATGAATCCAAAACACCACAGGCAGGTTTTGCCCCGCAACCGGAGCGTACACATCCACTTTTTGACGCTCCTTATCTCCGTACGGGATATCCGCAGCCACGGGTTTAAGCAAAGCAACATCAGCAGCTTTGGCTCCCGTGACAAGCATCGAAAACGCCACAATAACAGCAATAAAGGGGGATTTCATAAGCTTCAACACTAGCCAAACTTGAACACTCATGCACCTAAATGTTGAGGCTTCAAATCGAAGCCCAAAAGCTGCGCTTTGGAACCGCCATCACTGAGGCATCCCGCCGCCTCCAAAGTTCCCAGAGGCTGCCCTTCCTTTTTGTACTGCTTTTTCTTTCAAACCCCTGAAGGATGGCAACATGAAGCTGTTCTCTCCCGCCAGTGACATGCCCCTCCTCAGCCGCCGCGAAGCCTTCCGTGCACTCGCCACCACCGCCGCCCTCTATACCTTCCCGACTCCGAGGGTGCACGCCGCCGACAAAGATTCGCTGCCAATGCAGTTCTACAAAAGCCTGACCGAGGAACAACACGCCAAGATCTGTCTTCCTTTGGATCATCCCAAGCGCCAATTCGTAAGCAACTGGTGGTACATCTGCCCGGAGCAGAGGCTTCACACGTTCTATTCCCAGGAACAGCAAGATCTCGTGAAACAGATTTTCGACTCCCTGCATTCCCCGGAGTACCGTGAGAAAATGACCTGGCAGGTGCAGAAGGATCTCATGGGCGCAATCAAGAACACGCCCTCAGTGGGCTTCTTCGGCACCCCTGCGGACAAGGACTTCGAATTCATCTACACTGGCCACCACGTGACGCGACGCTGCAACGCCCACACAGACAAGGGCTTGGGCTTCGGCGGCGCCCCCATTTTCTACGGCAACTTCGCCAAGTCCTTCCGCGAAACCAAGGACCACGAAGGAAATCCTTTCTGGTATCAGGGTTTACTCTTCAACGAGTTTTATTCGACACTCGACGGCAAACAGCAGGAGAAAATCCTCGTGGCTGGAGCCCCCAGAGGCGAGAAGCCGTCGGAAGTCATTGTCAAACGCAAGACCGATCTGCCTGGACTCTGCGGCGCAGACCTCAGCAAGGACCAGCAGGCAAAACTACTGGAAACCATGGCGCGCATGCTCGCTTGTTTTCGTCCGGGCGACGTCACTGCCACCCTCAAAACGATTGAAGAAAAACGGCTCCTCGAAAAACTCTTCATCTCCTGCTACGGCGGCGCCTTTGACCTCGGCGACGACAAGGTTTGGGACACTTGGCAGATCGAAGGTCCGGACATGGTGTGGTATTTCCGCGGAGTCCCACACATCCACGCGTATTTTCATTTGGCCGTGTAAAACAACCCTACGTAAGTTGACTTTTTTCATCTCTGCCCGTCAACCCAGTTGAAAAACCCATCGATTCCACCCCACCGCGGCCGTTATATTTCCTCCCCATGAAGCACCCCACCCCCCTGTTTCTTTCGGTCTCCGCCCTCGTTTCGACCACCTTTCTTTCCCTTTCAATCGGGACCCTCTCTGCGGCAAAGCCCCTTCCTCGCAGTTCGCCCGAAGCCCAAGGCGTGGCCTCAAGCGCCATCAGGGAATATCTGGCAGCCGCGGATCAAGAAATCCATACGCTGCACAGTTTTATGCTCGTCAGGCACGGCCATGTGGTCGCTGAGGCTTGGTGGAAACCCGAGCACGAAGACAAGCCACACGTGTTGTGGTCCTTGAGCAAAAGCTTTAATGCCACGGCCGTGGGACTGGCGGAGGCCGAGGGAAAATTAAGTCTGGAAGATCCGGTGGTGAAGTTTTTCCCGGGGGAGACGCCGGCGCAGCCCTCCGAAAATCTCAAGGCGATGCGGGTGAAGGATCTCCTGACCATGACGGGCGGCCATGAAGTGGAACCCAAGTTTAACATCGGAGCGGGCCCAACCGTGAAGGATTTCCTGAACCATCCCGTGGCACACACACCCGGCACCTGGTTCTGTTACAATACGCCCGGGAGTTACACCCTTTCCGCCATCGTGACCAAAGCAACGGGACAAACGGTGCAGGAATACCTCAAGGCCCGCCTTTTTGAACCGCTTGGCATCGAAAACACGGAATGGGGTACAACCTCCGAGGGCTTCAATTTTGGGGGATACGGCCTCTTTGTCCGCACGGAGGATATTGCGAAATTTGGCCAACTGTATTTGCAGAAGGGACAATGGAACGACAAGCAGGTGCTCCCCCCGAAGTGGGTGGAAGCAGCCACCGCAAAGCAGGTGCCCAATGACAAGGCCACCAGTGCCAGAAGCGCCGACTGGCGGCAGGGCTACGGGTTCCAATTCTGGCGCTGTCAGAATAACGCCTACCGTGGCGACGGGCGTGACGGCCAGATTTGTCTAGTTCTCCCCGAACAGGATGCCGTGATTGCCATCACTGCCCAAACGGGCCAGATGCAGGCCGAATTGGATCTGGTCTGGAATAAACTCCTGCCTGCCTTCAAATCTGCGGCCCTTCCAGAAAATCAGGCGGAATACGCCAAACTCAAAGAAGCGGCAGGCAATCTCAACGCCCATCCTGTCAAAAAATCACAGTAGTTTGCGCCCGCTCCCCCGCAAAAGGGAATCTGCTAAACGAGGCATCGCTCCAGCGCGCGCTCCTCAAAATACCTGTGCGGACGTTTTCGCCTGATAAACGAGGGGCGCCTTTCTAGAGGCAACCCTCGAATCCAAGCGAACAGAGGACAAGGTCCACCATGTTTTGAAAGGACCGTTACGGCTTGTGTTATACTGACACACAAGTTGCTTTCACCGCTCTTTCCTCCTGTCTCGCTACGCCCACGCTCTCTCCACTGAATTATTCTATGTTTTTTCTCGCAGAGACCCCCAAGGCCCTCCTCGATCACGCGAGTGTGCATCTGGCTCGTATTCGTGACCTGCACGCCAGACACTGGCTGATCTGCCCCGGACGAGGCAGATCCGAATATCTTCTCCAAAAATGGGCGCAATTATCGGGAATCGCCTCCCATGCCCAAGAAATCGACCTCCGCGTTTTGCTCGAACAGATTGCCGCCACAGGGAGGGCCCATTTCGACTTCGACAAGTTGCGCCTCGCTGTCTGTGACAGCCTGCCAAGGGTAGCCGAGGCCCACCCAGGGGCGCTGCCTCTGCAGAAGTCCCTCCCCTTGACACCCGTAAGCGCCTCGGTTTTGAGTTGGTCCTCGGTCCTCGCAAAAGTCCTCGACGATACCATGCAGTGCAGGGAAGGCGAGGCACGCTGGGGAAGTGGAGCTTTTCTGGAATACATCGCCAACGATACGGAAGTTTCCAAAATCGTCGCCACCCATCCCGGAACGCTCACGGAGCAAGAGTTTGAAGTCTCCATCCAAGCGTGGATCCAAACCTGGCAAACCAAGGGAGGGGTGCCGCATCTGTGGATTCAACTGGACGCTGGGCTGGCCCTCTTGCAATTCAGGCGCTTGTTGCACCTCGTTGAGACCCTCGAGAAAAAAGTCCCCGGCCGTGTGCACCTCTTTGCCCTGGCTCCCAGCCAACAGTACTGGGCGCATCTCAAACTGCGCTCCTCCTTTCGCAAAACTGGCATGACGGAAAAGGACCCCGACACCCATCCGGGCGGTTTGTTGTGGGCCTTCGGACGTTATTCTCAGGATTTGCAAAAACAGCTTGCGGACACCCTTCAAGCCACCGGCGACGGAGGGGTCGACTTGGAAAGTCCCGCGCCCAAGGACAACCTGCTTGGCTGGTTACAACGGTCCTGCCGCGAGGCCTCTCCGACTGAAGCGACCATGCGCCCCCCCATCACCCCGGGAGAGGCCTCTCTAAGCGTCCATTCCACCCACACGCGCCTGCGCGAAATGGAGGTCTGCCGGGATCGAATCCTTCAAGCCTTGGGGGAAATCCCAGACCTCCGCTATGAGGAAATTCTACTCCTTCTCACCAATCCCAAAGAGCAGGCGCCCTATGTAGAAGCAGCCTTCCAAGCGAGTCCCGAATGTCGCCTGCCGTTCCGCATCTTAGGGTTTGGCCAGGCCGTTCCCTCGGGATTTGCAGCGACCCTCGAGAATTTGCTGCAGTCTCTCACAGGAAGATTAACGCTGGAGACTCTCCAAGGGTTGCTGGAAAGCCCGCTGATCGCAGACAAATTCGCCTTTAATGAAGCGGATGAGGAGGGCAAAACGGTGATTCAATGGCTCGCAGACGCCCAATTCCGCTGGGGCTTCACGCCTGAGCACCGCCGCGAATTTCAAAATATTCCAGAAAACCGCTGGAATCTCCTCTGGGCACTCGGCCGCCTTGGACTGGGCGCCATTGTCAAAGAAGGGCAGAGGAACACCCCTCTGGAAACCACGGAGCCCGCTCATTCCACCGTGCCCCTCGAACGCACCTCGGGCCTTGGTTTGAAACTTCTCGCGAAACTCGCTCTGTTTGCCAGACGCTTACAAGATGCCCGCGAGCAATGGTCTCGAACACCTGCGCGCACCATTCTCGAATGGAATCAATTGGCGTCCTCCCTCGCCGAAACCTTCCTGTCCAGAGACGACTCCGTGGCCGGACAACATGCGACGGATTTCCAAAACAAAATCTTGCCCGCCCTCAACCGGGCCAATCTCGAGGGTCTCCAACTTGATGCAGGCGCCTACCGCCGCCTCCTCACAGAAAAATTGGCGCTTCTTACAGAGTCCTCCAGTCGGGGCCCCGGCGGAATCCAAGTGGCTGACCTCCGCCAGTACGCAGGCGTGCCCGCGCGCATGATTCTCGTTACAGGATTGGACGATGGCGCTTTTCCCAAACGCGATGAACGTCCCGATTGGCACCCCCTTCTCAAGAACCCCCGCCCTGGGGATCCCTCCCTGCGCGATTCCGATCGCCACGCTCTGCTTCTCGCCCTGCTCGCCTGCGGGGACAGGCTCGTTCTTTCTTACCGCGGCAACTCCGACCAAGATTCCAAAGAGCGCCCGCCTTCCACCGCCCTAGCAGACCTGCTTGAAATCGTCGACCAAACCACCTGCCCCATTCAGGAAGGGGTTCCTCCGCACAAACAGGTTCTTTTCTTCCATCCCCTCAACGGCTTCAGTCCCGCCGCCTTTTCCATCCACAATGGGCTCCAGCAGCAAGGCATGACTCCCTCGGATCACCGGGCGGCTCAAGTCCTCTCGAGCAGAGAAACGCTGTCTCCCCTCAAAGGCCCCTGGTTCTTCACACAAGCCCCTGAGGAAAACTTTCCTGTGTCGTTTCAGATGCTCCGCAAGCTCTTTTTAGAACCATGCGCCCTTCTGCTCGAACGCCTCGGCATTCGTTTGCCGGAACAAGCGCCTGAACTGCCCCGCGGTGATCTGCTCGAAACCGGTTCTCTGGAAGACTGGGCCATCAAGGACGACCTGCTCAAAGCCTTTCTCGAGGACCAAGACGCCGCCCTTGTCAAAAAACGTCTGGCAGCCTCAGGAAAAATTCCGAGAGGAAAACTTGGGGATTTAGTCCTCTTCGCAGCGGACACAAAACTAAAGGATTTAAAGGAACGGCTCGCAGCCCATGTTCCCATTCGGCCGGAAGCACGTGTCGTTCGAAAATACAGAATTGAAGTCACTGACACCGGCGGTGGCGGACGTTCTCTCCTGATCGAAGGGACTCCGAAATCCGGGTGGTACCAAATCCCCGGACAAACGACCCTTCTTTATTTCTCTGCGTCCTCGTTCGAACACTCACAGGAAAAAAGAGAATTAAGCTGCCTCTTGGAGGCTCTCGGCATTGTGGCTTCTGCGGACCCGCTTGGCCCACCACCGCCCACGCACCTTAGCGCCCATTTTTGCGACGATACATTCGAGCACCCGCTTCCCAAACCTACGGATGCGATAAAGGCTCTCGAAGAGCTCCTCCCCCTGCTTCGACTGGCGCGTCAATGCGCGCTTCCCTTCTGGCCTGACGTGGAAAACTGCCCCCAATGGCGAAAACCCAATTCCAACTCGAATACGCCGCCTGTCTGCGACTCCCCGTCGACACGCTACGCCTTCCGAGGCTGCACGGACCCCTTTTTATGGCGTCCTGAAGGGCTGCCTGACTGGCTCCCAAATCCAGCACAACCCATTGCCTTAAGAATCTCTGAATTCATCGCCCTTTGGAAACAATCCCTCGGTGTAGCCACCACCACCCCATGAACTTCGACCCGCTCACACAGCCCATTACAGGCCAATACTCCATTGAAGCCAGTGCCGGTACGGGCAAGACCTTTTCCATCACCCTCCTCTGGCTCAGACTTCTGGTGGAGCAAGACCTGAATGTGGAGCAAATTCTGGTCAGTACGTTCACCCGTGCAGCCACCGCTGAACTCAAAGAACGCCTGCTCACGTCGCTACGACGTGCGGTCACCGCCGCCAAGGCCCTCGCAGAAGGCGCTACAGCGGAACCTTCCCTGGAACTCCAAATCCTCCAGCAGCGCCTGCATGCCGCCCCCACCTCGGCCAAACAGATCTACGACCACCTCTCAAAGGCACTCAGCAGCTTTGATCTGGCCCCCATCTCCACCATTCACAGCTTTTGCCAGTCGCTCCTGAACCGGCACTCCCTTGAACTCGGCTGTGACTCCCAAATCAAGATCTCCCAAAACTGTCAGGAAATAGGAGATGAAATCCGCGACGACACCCTGCTCCCCCTCACGGACTTCTTCAATCCTGACCATCATACCCTCTCGCAAACTGCGAAAAAACTCGAAAGCCACCCGACGGCCAAAGTTCACCTCCCCCAGGAAACCTTGGAGGAACTCAAAGAGGCTTGGCACCAAACCCTCGCACAGCTTCATCTGGATCTGCAGGCCTTCACGCCGAAAGGCAAAAGCGAAAGTTTGAAAAAAAACATCACAAAGCTCCGCCTGCTCGCAGACACTTCCATTTGGACCAAGCCGATTAGCAAATCCGACCAGCCTTCTTTGGCAAAGGAACCCGGCGGCAGCTCCCTGTTGGCAAATTATGAGAAAGCGGGCCTCCTCAAACGCCAGATCGAAACCTATGAACTAGGGCATCATTTTCGAAGCAGGCTGACTGCGCGTAAAAACACCCTTGGCGTGCGCAGCATGAACGATCTGATCCACACGGTTTATGAGGCGCTGCACACAGAAGACGCCCTCGATTCCGGGACAGAGAGCCCCCTTGCCCGTGCGGTACGAAGCCGGTTGCGCGCCGCCATCATCGACGAATGCCAGGACAGCGACATCCTCCAAATCGAAGTCTTTAAAACCATTTTCGGCCATGCCAGTACGACCTCTTTCATCGTCATAGGGGATCCAAAGCAAAGCATCTACCGCTTCCGCGGAGCAGACCTTGCCAGCTATAAAAACCTCGCTCACAACGTCACGCAGGCACCTCAAATGCGGGCAAATTACCGCTCGGACGAGGCCCTGATCGACTGTCTCAACGCCCTCTACAGCCCTGGTTTTGAATTTCCGGACTCCCGTAACCCAGAGGCAAAAACACACTATGTGCCAGTCACCGCGCATATCAAGGAAGCCCGAATCTTCGACCCGTCCTGCAACAAGCCCCTGGTTTTTTTCCAGACCAGCTCCACAAGCCGGGAAGAAGCTCAAGAACACCTCGCAAAATGGGTGGCCAAGGAATGTGCGAGGCTTTTGGACGGAAACACCACCCTTGTGGACCGGCATTCCGGGACAAGCCGTCCCCTTGAGGCAGGAGACATCGCTATTCTGGCTTCAAATCGTAAAGAACTACGTTCCTGCAGAGAACAGCTCATCGCCAAAGGCATTCCCTGCCAATCCGCCGGCGCAGGCCTCGGAAGTGTCTACGAAAGCGATGAGGCTCTGGACGTCCTCGCCTGGCTCGAACTCCTCTCAGCCCTGCTCGAGGGCGGGGATATCCTCACCAAACTATGCGCCTTTTTGGGCACTCCCCTTGGAGGGAAACCGTTCTCCGAGTTTGCCAAGTTTCGTGAGGATGCCACACAACAAGCCATCCTCTGCAGCAGCCTCCAAAAAGACCTCGCAGACTTTCAACGCTCAGGCCCGTTGCCCGTCCTGTTACGCGTCCTCGCGCGAAAAGAAGGCGCCGCACACCCGCTCTCCTGCGTGGAGGGCGAACGCCTTTTCACAAACTGGCGACAACTCGGAGCCCTGCTCCAAACCGAATTTGCCCTCGGTCATCGTTCTCCCAAGACACTCGCAGTTTGGCTCTCGCGCAAGATTGCAGCGCCGGACAAACAAACCGAGGAGGATTCCGAAGCAAGCACCGCGATGCGTCTGGAAACGGATGCGCCTACGGTTCACCTCACCACCATCCACGGTTCAAAGGGGTTGGAATATCCTGTCGTTTTTTGCCCCTATCTCTGGTCTGTCACCAGCCGGCAAAAACGAAGGGAAAACAAAGTCGCTCTCTTCCGCGAAACAACCGGATGGGGTATTGATTCGAGTTCTAAAGCGTTCGAATCAAACCTAGAAACTGCCCTTGAGCAGGAAGATGAAGAGGAACACAGGAAGCTCTACGTCGCACTCACCCGCCCGCGCCACAGGCTTTATATCGGGGTCGCCGCCATTCCAAAAGCTAAGCGCGGAGCAGATCACGAAAACACGTCCAAACATTCCGCTTTCGCAAAACTTCCCGGCCTTGGGCTCGATACTCTGGAACTGGACCAATGGGAAGAACACCTCAAAAGCCTCGCGTGGGCCAAGTTTTACCCCATTTTTGAGGAAAACTCCGACTCGCCACAGGATTCCTCTCTTTCGTCCTCTTTGCACGAAAAGCCGCTGCATCCTTGTCCCAGTCCCCTCTCTTATTTCTTTCCTTTTTCTGCCAAACGCAGCTTTTCCTCGCTGTCCAAGTCCGATCAAGAACACCACCTTCATGCCGCAGACCGCGACCACAGCCACAGCAGCTCCTCAGAAGAAACCCCGAAACGTATAGACCTTCTCCAAAACCTCGGGAAAGCAGGCAGTATTTTGGGAGATCAACTGCATCGCGCCCTCGAAAATTATCTGGGCAACCGCATGGACCTGACCAATGCCCTTGCGGGTTATGAAAACCCGACCGCATGGGAAACCGCCGTGAGCGCCATCGTGCGCACCCCGCTCGCTCTTGGAGACACCGCTCAAACCACGCTGGAACAAGTCCGCGAGCGCTGTATTACCGAAATGCAATTCCATCTGCCCGTCGACCGCATTAATTCCACCTCCCTTTCCGAAGCTCTCGCAGAGGACGACTTAATCGCAAAAAACACCTTGCACCTGCAATGGGCGGACAAACTTAAATCCTGGCCGTTCTCGGAATTCACCGGGTTTCTGCAGGGCTTCATCGACTTGATTTTTGAACACAATGGACGCTGGTATGTCGCGGACTACAAAAGCAACCGGCTGAATGGATATGAGCAGGATGCTCTGCACGCAGCGATGCGGGAACACCACTACCTCCTCCAATCCCGCATTTACACCCTGGCCCTGCACCGCCACCTCGCGCATCACGTCGACAACTACGATTACGAGCAGCACTTTGGAGGCGTGGTCTATCTCTTCGTCAGGGGCTTCCCGCAAGACGGAGTCTGGTTTGAAAAACCAGCCCTCGCGTCTGTCGAACGCCTCGGAAAACTCTTCGAAAACACGCCCCGTCACTGATGCAACTCTCCAATCCACAATCCCTCTCCGACGGCTTTCAGGAACTGGCAGACTCCATCTGGAGCCAGGCCGCGGGCCCTCAACCACCCGAGGAAAACGCGTCAGGCATTCGGGAAATACTCGCGGAACTTCTGCGTAAAGCCGCTGCTGGAAACGGCTTCGTCCCACTCCGGGACCTGCAGCCGTCGCCCTCTGTACTCGCGGAACTGACCCACTATCCCCACCTATTCACCCTCGAGGGGGAGTTCCTGATGCTCCCGCGCTACGCGCATCATTGTGAGGTCATCCGTTCCTTTTTTACGACTCGCCTAGAGGCACGCTTCCCGCGCTTTAACCATACCCTTGTAGCCGCGCACCTCGATGCCTTGCTTCCGCGCCAAATCCTTACCGGCTTCGACAACGCCCAGCAGCGACTCGCCATCGCCCTCCTTGTTGACGCCTCCGTGGGCGTCCTCACAGGAGGCCCCGGCACCGGCAAAACAACCACCGCCGCCGCCCTGCTCGCCTTGCGACGCCGACTCGATCCTACCCTCTCCTCCGACCGCATTCTCGTCACCGCACCCACTGGCAAAGCGGCATGCCGCATTGCCGAAGCCATCACCAAATCCGCTTCCCTGCTCCAAGATTTGACGGAGGTTGAAAAACACTTTCTGCGCTCCATCCGCGCAATCACCCTGCACCGCGCCTTGGAATGGGGACCACTGCCGCCGGAAAAAGGCGGCCCCTTTCAACGCAACGCGAACTCCCCCCTGAATGCCTCGATCGTACTGGTCGACGAAGCCAGCATGGTGGATCTCTCCCTCATGCATGCACTGGTCAAGGCCATGCCAGCGCATGCGTCTCTTTATCTTCTCGGAGACAGCGACCAACTGAAGAGCGTTGACGTCGGCGGCATTCTCTCGGAGCTGGTCCAAAGAGCCGGGCTCGCTCGAAGACTGGACGCCGCACGACAAGGGCTCTTGCAGGCCCGTCTGCAGCTCAGCGCCGACGAAGTCCAAACACACTTTGAAGCCGGCCTCCCAAGCCTGACTTCGCCTCAGACAGACCCCCTCCCGGGACTCGTTGCAGGGCTCAAATACAGCCGCAGGGCAATGAACGCACCGTGGATTTTATCGCTGGCTGATGTGGTGAGACCAGGCACGCACCAATCTTTGGATTCGTTTTTAGAAATCTTTCAAACCAAAGACAACACCCATGCCCTGGCCTGGCATCGGCAGAATGCGGAGACCGCACGAAAATCCTTCTGCGCCACTCAATGGAAAGAATGGGTCGAGAAATCGCACGCGTGGACAGAGCTTCTCCAAGCGTCCACCGATGGTGACCTTCTCCCCAAACGGAGTGAGGCACTCGCTTTGTTGGAAAAATTCCAGCTCCTTTGCAGCACCAATGCCCAAGTCAACCGCGCCAACAACGAAGGCATCGCCCTGCTCCAAAAAGAACGTTCCTCCGGAAGTCCCCTGCCTCATGGCTGCCCCATTATTATTCTCAGCAACCAACGCTCCTTGGGGCTCAGCAACGGCGACGTCGGCATCGCGCTTGGCTCCACCCACGGGGAAGCCTCGCTCGTGGCCCTGTTCCCCTCCGCAGACGGCATTCCGCGTCTGGTCCCCATGGCTCAACTCCCCGCGCACCAACCCGCTTTCGCGCTCACTATTCACAAAAGCCAGGGCTCCGAGTGGCAGCATATCGCCATCGAATTACCCTCCGATCCGGACTCCACAATACTCACCCGAAACCTTCTCTACACGGCCATCACCCGCTCCAGTCGCGCGATAGACTTGTTCGGCCCCGAATCTGTGATCCAGCATTTACTCAAAACCTGAGCTTTCTTCTCACCTGACGCCTCACCCGCGAATGCTTACTCAACGCGGAGCGCTCCCCCTCCCGGACGCTGAAAGCTGCCCCCTCAAAGCCCTGAGGCGCTCCCCTCAAAGCGCTACGGCGCTCCCCTCAAAGCGCTACGGCGCTCCCCTCAAAGCGCTACGGCGCTCCCCTCAAAGCGCACGCCCAGAAACGGCAATGAGGGACCAGATGCCTCCGGGTTGAGGCCGTTTCGCGGTCCATCGGAACGTGAGCACAAAGGGAAGACAGTCCTGTCTTCCCCGGCTTTGGAGACAGCGTACGGAGGCTCACCCAGTGGGTGCGGCCCAAAAGAGGTTTTCTTGATATACATCAATCTCTTCCGCATCGGGTTAAATCAAGCGTGCCGCGCTTTCATTGCCGCATTTAGGCTAAGCGGGGCAGCGGAACTCGCTAAAAAAACATGCAAAGGAAGTGCCCGGGACGATGCCCCTGCGCTTGTTTTGCATTTTTGAGGCGGCGGCCGACAACGCCCCTTTGCGGCCATTGCCCCAGCCAAGCCTTCGCCGACGGTGAAACGGTCTACGAAACGAACTCCAACTCGACGGGGGCAGGAATAAGCCCCGCCTTGGAAGCGCGCCCCAGAAACTCCCGGATGGCGCGCCGCCCAATATCCCCGTAATCGAGGGTGAAGTCGTTAACGTACATTCCGATAAACTTATCGGCAAGGCCCTCGTCCATCCCGCGTGCAAGGGGCATGGAATGGGCCACCCCCGCGGACCGATGCTTGAGGCCGTATTCAATACTCTCACGCAGGATCACGTTGAGTTCGCTGCGTTCAGCAGGGGTGAAATCCTTGCGAATCACGTTCCCTCCGAGGGGCAAGGGAAGCCCGGTTTCGGCCTTCCACCACTCGCCCAGATCCAAAACCTTTTCAAACCCCTCAGCCTGATAGGTCAACTGGCCTTCATGAATGATCAGCCCCACCTCGGCGCGCCCGGATTGTACGGCACTGAAAATTTCATCAAAGGGCACGACCATGTGCTTCGCCTGGCCCATGTAGAGCTGGAGGCTCAGATAGGCACTGGTCATGAGGCCGGGAACCGCGATCAGGCGATCCTTGAGCCAAGCGAGAAGCGCTGTGGGGTCACTCGGAAACTCGGTCCCCTTTTTCACCACAAGCATCGGGCCATAACCGTCGCCCATACTGGCCCCACAAGGGAGCAGGGCATACTTATCCAGAACGTAAGCGTAAGCATGGATCGATATGGCGGAAATCGCCAACTCTCCGCGGGTGGCGCGTTCGTTGAGCGTCTGGATATCTTGGAGCGTGTGTTCGAAAGTCCACCCATGTGTATCGATCTTGTTCTCCGCAAGGGCGAAAAACATGAAGGCATCATCGGGATCGGGAGAATGGCCCAAGGAAAGGGCTTCGTGACGGGGCATCCCTAATAAAGAGCGCGAAAACTCCCGATTCCAAAAGAAAAATCCGAAGGTTTCCCCACAAGTCCCCTCAATTCACGGCCGTGCCCTGCAGCAACAGGCGCACCAAATCGTCCCACAACACCACTCCGGCGGGTGTTCCATCCGGTTTGCGAACCACCGCCATCGGCAGGCGGGCGGAACGCAATTTGCGCATGACCGAGTGCGCAGGCTCATGCGCATCCACCCGGACGATTCGGCGCTGGAAAATCTCCACGGCCCCGTGCCACTCATTTTGGAGAGCCAGTTCGTAGAGATCCAACAACCCACTCACCTGCCCCGTGTGGTCGAGCACCGCCAGCCGCTCCACCCCAAGCTTCCGTGCCACTTCCCGCGCTTCAATCAGAGCCACGTCCCCCTTCACCGCCCCCGCCTTTTCAAAGGGAACGAGCACGTCCATCGCCGTCAGAGCGCGAAAATCCAACACCGCGTTGATCAATGCGCGTTCCTCCCCTTCAATGCCTCCCGTGCGCTCGAGCTCCTGGGTCATGATCTTGAAGTCCTCTCGGCCGCCGAACAGGCGGATGCGCTTGGGCGGACGGTTCCAGTACAGAAGCCGTATCACCCACATCCCCAGGCTGTGCACTGGTCGAAGCAGCGCCTCCGCCGCCACAAGGACACTGCTGAACACCGCAAGCGCCCGATACGGAAAGCGCCGGAAGAGCGATTTTGGAAGCAGCTCAATCCCCAACACCCACACCGGAAGTGCAACCAGACAAACCACAAAGTATCCGGCATTTCCGAATACTAGGGTGGCCCACTTCACGCCTAAACTCAGGGCCAGAATCTGCATCGAATTGTTGACCAGAAGCACCGTAATCAGCACCCGTTCCGGATCCGCGAGCAAACGGTTCAACACGCGTGCGGCATTATCCTTAAATTTTGCACGATGCCGCAGCCGGACCTTGTTTACCGAAAGAATTCCCGCCTCGATGCCGCTGAACAAAAAGGACACGGCAAGACAGCACAAAATTTCCAAAAGCGTGCCCATTTACGCCTCCTCCTCCCGCGCCGCCTCGCGTACGCGCGCCACCAAGACCTCCACCACCCTCTTGCGCGAAATCCTGCGCACCGTCACCTGCAGGCCGTTAAAGACGAGGGAGCTCCCCAGTTTGGGCAGGGCCCCCGCCACGTTAAAAGCAAGGCCCCCAATGGTATCAATGCCTTCCATCTCGATTTCAATCCCCAAAGCCTCCGCAATGTCCTCCAGGCGCGCGCTGCCGCTTGCCACAAGCCTGCCGTCCCCGAGTTCCTCAATGTAAAGCTCCCGCTCCCCCCCAGGCAACGCCTCGGCTAGCACCTCCTCCACAAGGTCCGAGCGCGTAATCACCCCCTCGGTGCCGCCGTGTTCATCCACCACAATCGCCAGCACCTGCGGACGCCGTAAAAACGAACGCAGCAATTCCACCGCCTTCATCGTCTCCGGGACAAACGAGGGAGGAGCCAGAAATTCCGTGTAGTGTCTGCCCGTCGACTCCAGATACGCCCGCACGTCCAAGATCCCCAGAATCTCGTCGGGCGTTTCCCCATACACCGGCACCCGCCGATACCGGGAAGCACGCAACCGCTGCGCAATTTCCGCCGCCGAAAGATCATCGGGAACACAAAGGGCGTCGACCCGGGGGGTCATGCAATCCCTCACCGTTTTATCGCTGAGTCGAATAATCTCCTGAATGATCGCGCACTCGGTGGGATGCAGCGCCCCTTCCTCGGCGCCAATCTCCACCAACGTCTCCATTTCCCCATCACTCAGGGTGCGCGGAGCCTTGGGGACTCCGGGAATGAGCCACTCGGCGAACCCGTCTGAAAAATGCAACATCCACCCGATCGGACTCTCTAGAAGCTCCATCAGGGGCGCCAGCACGACCACTGCCGCACGAATCAAGCGGTGCGGTTTGAGAAAAGCCCCCACCTTGGGCACCAAATCGCAAATGAAAACAACAAGCCCCAAAAGCAGGAGGGAACTGCCCCAGAGGGGCAAGAGGGGAACTTTTTCGCTCTGAATCAGAAAGAGGCAGATTAAAACCAGAGGGACATTCAGCAGAACATCGCCCAAAACGAGGGCCGCCAACAGGCGGCGGGGATGCTCAAGGATTTGTGAAAGCGCCTCCGCAAAGCGTGTTTTTTTGCGCCGCAACCGCTCCAACTCATGCCCCTGCAAAGAGAACAGCGCCGTCTCAAAAGCAGAAAACAAGGCCGAACCAAGCGCCAATACCACAGCGCTGGTGCCTAAAACCCAGTTTTGCAAGGAACTCATACTTCAAACACAGCCGTCTCCAACCCCCCGCCTGAAGCAGGTCTCACATTTGCAGGTTGGTCTTTCAATCCCACTGAGATTAATTGCTTCAAACTCGGGTGCGAATGAAAAAAAACGATCTCCTAGAAGCCTGGCTGAATTCTTGGGAAACATCCCAGTCCGACTTCCCTGAGTCCGCGGCCCACAAATCTGAGTTTCCCAGAGAATACAGAGCCTTTTTCTTCTGTTTCAACGACGCTCAGTTTTATGAAGCCCACGATGTGCTTGAGCATCTCTGGCTGCGGTGCTCGGATGCGAACAGGAGCTATTACCAAGCGCTCATTCAACTCGCCGGAGCCTTCGTCCATTTCCAGAAACAAGCGCTCTTTCCAGATCACCCCACGCACGCACGCCGCGTCGCCCCCGGGCGCAGGCTGCTTGCGCTCGCCAGGCAACGCTTCCAGAGCTTTCCCTCAACTCATCTGGGCGTTGATGTCGAGGCGCTTTGCAGCCTTTGCACCCTCTGGGACAAGCAGGCCGCTGCCACCCCAATCCCGCTTCAAACGTTTGCGCCCCCCCAATTGCCACTTCCTTCCGCGCACCCCGTTTTCTCCAAACCCGCCCCGCCCGCAACGCCAGCCCTCCGCGGGTAAACAAAGCCCCGCCAAACTCCCTGTGCGGGATCTCCGCATTGATCGAAACCTCATCCCTGTGCAAGGTCTCCCCGGTTCCATGAACAAAATCCTTCCCTTTCTCCTTCTCGGAGGTGCGTCGCTTCCTGCCTCGCTGCAGGCAGAAATAAAACTTCCGTCCATCATCGGAAGCCACATGGTGCTGCCGCAAAAGCAGTCCAATCCCATCTGGGGATGGGTAACACCGGGGGTTGGAACCTGACTGGCGTCACTGAATTACAACTCACGCTTACCTCCGCTGGTGCGTTGCCCAAAAGTAACTACGCCATCTCGGCTGAGCCGCTGCTTTGGAAACCGTGACACTTCCGAGCCACTCGGGAAACGCCCAGACCACAGCCACAGCCATGAAACAGCCTGAACCTCCAAACCATTTTTCGCGGATCAAAAGAGTCGCAAGCTTCCAGGAACTGGTAAGCACTCCATTTGAAGCGGGCCTGAATGCACTCTGCTGGGAGCGCACTCTGGAGGGCGATTTTGGCGAGGTGCTCCGGCAACTGGGAGCAGGCGAAGGCATCACCACCGTTGAGGACGAACATCTCCGGGGGCTTTCCTTAAGTGCTGAGGGCCAGAAAGCGGTGAACGTGCTGCTGGAGGATCTGAGGATCCTTCGCGCTCTCGACTTGGATCCCGTCCTTGACTGCATCCACGGCTATCTCCGCGACCA
Organism: Chthoniobacteraceae bacterium; assembly: GCA_947476255.1. Classification (GTDB taxonomy): domain Bacteria; phylum Verrucomicrobiota; class Verrucomicrobiia; order Chthoniobacterales; family Chthoniobacteraceae; genus Chth-196. The sequence goes on from CANJPY010000022.1 coordinate 23,200, forward strand.
GTCCACCGACCCCGTGGCCACCGACGTCTACTCCTTTCACGTCGACAGCGCCACCATCCAAACAGACACGTACCTTTGCACCTACCATGGCCCCTGCAGCGAAGGACTCCTGAACGAGGAGGCTCAACTCCGGGTGGAAATCCCTCAAACAAGGGCACAACTGCTCGCCATCTTCGGAGGGGAAGACAACGCGGAGTTTACCGAGTACCTCAACGACAACTGCTTCGACCTCCATTACGCACCGCACCCGAACGCGCGGCCCTATCCCTTCGGTGTAGGCAACCTGTGGCGCATCGCTGTGCAGTATCCAGGGAGCCCTGTTCTCCCCTGCATTCACCGCGCCCCACTCACGCAACCCGGAGACCCTCCGCGCCTGCTTCTCATCAGCTAGGCCACGCCGCAAATGCCTAAGCCGGAGGCCACAGACAGGCAGTTTAGCCCGTCAACCCTCCTAGCGCTCGTGCTTGCCAGTGGGACTGTGAATGCATCCGCTTCCACTGGAGCTTGAAGCGCACCAAATACACTTCGACCCGTGCCCATGCCGGTGCTTCTTGGTTGGACTATGAATACACCCGCTCCCGTAGGAAGACGACCCGCAAAACTCGCAGTGCCCTTCATCCCCATTGTGTTCATGTTTTCCGTGGGAACTGTGAATACAACCAGAACCGAACGAAGTTGAATTGCAGAAGCGGCAGATGCTCATAGGTGGAGGGGTGGAAAAGTTTGAGAAACAAAAACGGTTGAGGTTAACACAAGCAACCAAAAGAAAGAAAAGTAAATCGCACTTTCAGCATTAAGTAATAATCTCTTTTACCACCCGCCCATGCACATCCGTCAGACGGAATTGCCGCCCTTGAAAGCGGTACGTGAGCTTCTCGTGGTCGATGCCCAGGAGATGCAAAATCGTCGCCTGAAGATCGTGGACATGAACCACATCCTTGACGGCATTCACGGCAAGATCGTCACTTTCCCCATAACTGATTCCGGGCTTCACTCCCCCACCCGCCATCCACACGGTATACGCGTATGGATGATGGTCGCGCCCCCAGCGCTTCCGGTTTTGGATATCGCCCTGAATAAACGGAGTGCGCCCGAATTCTCCGCCCCAAATAACCAGCGTGTCTTCCAACAACCCGCGCTCCTTGAGGTCCAACACAAGCGCCGCGCTCGGTTGGTCCGTATCCCGACACTGCGTATAGAGTTCCGTGGTCAGGCTGTTGTGCTGGTCCCAGCCGGCGTGCATCAACTGGACAAACTGCACGCCGCGCTCAACCATCCGGCGAGCCATCAGGCAATTGTGCGCGAAGGTTCCGGGTTCGGTGACCTGCGGGCCATAACGGTCCAAAACGCTTTTAGGTTCGTTGGAGAGATCCGTAAGTTCAGGCACACTCGCCTGCATGCGGTACGCCATCTCGTACTGCGCGATCCGCGTCGCGATCTCGGGATCCCCCGCACTGGCGAGCTTGAGGCGATTGGCCGCCTGAATGTCATCAAGCATCCCCCGCCGGACTTCGCGGGACAGGCCCTCCGGGTTCTTCAAATACAAAACAGGCTCGCTGCTCCCCCGGAATTTGACCCCTTGAAAACGGGTGGGAAGAAAACCGCTTCCCCAATAAAAGTCGTAAAAGATCTGCCCGCAACTGGTGCCCTTGCTCACCGAAGTCATGACCACATAGGACGGCAGGTCTTCATTGGCAGAACCCAACCCGTAACTCAACCAGGCTCCCATGGTGGGGCGCCCCGGAAGTTGAGCCCCGCTCAGAAGAAACGAAATCGCAGGCGCGTGGTTGACGGCATCCGTCTGCATGCTTTTCACAAAGCACAGTTCGTCTGCAATCTGCGCCGTGAATGGAAGCAACTCACTCACCCAGGCGCCACTCGCACCACGTTGCGCAAACGGTTCGACGTTTCCAAGCACCAGCCTGTCCTTCACCGTCGCAGTCATGCTGCTGAAACGCCGCCCCGCCAAATAAGAGTCGGCCATCACCTGTCCGTGCAATTCGCGCAGCTTCGGTTTGTGGTCAAACAACTCGACGTGGCTCGGCCCTCCATTTTGAAAGAGATAAATGACGCGCTTGGCCTTTGGTGCGAAATGAGGAAGCTCCGGAAGCCCTTGCGAAAGGGGGCCCGCAGCTCCCAAGGACGCCGCGTTGCCATGGTCGGCCGCCATTCCATCCCGGTTTAACATCCAGGAAAGCGCCGCTCCCCCGAGGCCGTAAGCGGAATTTTCAAGAAGCGTGCGCCGCGTCACGCCAAGATGGTGTTCTATGAAAGGATCCATGGTTATTCCTTGGTAAGAGCTTCATCGAGGTTAAGAACACTCAAACAAACGGTGGTGTACGCAGCGTGTGCAGCGAGTGGAACGGAGGCGTCCCGGGGCGACGCTCCCACTGCCAGCAACTTCTCGGCTTCTTTGGGATTGGCATTGTAAAACGCAAAATGGCGCTGATACGAATCAGACCAGAGTTTCACTTCACTTTCGGACGGTTCGCGACAAAGAACCCTCTCGTAAACGGCCCGCAACCGGGTCGAAAAATCAGGCCGGCCTCTTTTCAAAACGCCTTCAGCGAGCGTCCGGGAAGCCTCGACATAAGTCGGGTCATTGAGCGTATGTAGCGCGTGCAAAGGGGTGTTGGTGCGCAGCGGTTTTACCGAACACGTCGCACGGTTGCCCGTATCGAAAAACAGGGTCGGTCCGAGAATCCTTCTCCAAAAGGTATAGAGGCTCCTGCGATAAAGCCCCTCGCCCTGGTCCTGCTTGTAGACCTTGTTCCCAAAGGTAGCCTCCTCCCAAACACCCTGCGGTTGATATGGTTTTACAGGAGCACCACCCACTTTTTGCGAAAGCAAACCGCTGGCACCAAGCGCCTGATCGCGAATCATCCAAGCCGGCATCCGAAACCTCGCCCCCCGCCCCAAACGCCGGTTCTGCGGATCATTCCGGAGGCTTTCTTCCGGGCACTGGGAATTTTGCAAATAGGTTTCGCTTGTGACAATCAACCGGACCAGCGCTTTCACATTCCAGCCCCCGTCCCTGAACTCCGCCGCCAACCAGTCGAGAAGCTCCTTATAAATCGGTTTTTCAGCCTGCACCCCAAAGTCCTCCGCAGTCTTCACCAACCCAATGCCAAAAAACTGCTGCCAAAATCGGTTCACAGTGACCCGCGCCATTAATGGATTCTCGCGTCCCACCATCCACCTTGACAGGCCCAGCCTGCTGTTGGGCTGCCCCTCGGGAAACGGATTGAGGCTGAGCGGAACACCGCTTGAAACTTCCTCCCCTGGCTGGTTGTACAAACCACGGTTTAAGATAAATGTCTGACGCGCCTTGGGCGCATCCGCCATCACCATCACTCGCGTCAACGCCTTGTCCAAGCGCTGCGTGGCGTCTCGTTTGGAATCCCTGTCAGCGCGTGCCTTCTTGAAATCTGCGTCCTCCCCCTCCCACGCCTCTTCCACAAGCTTGCGCTGGGCAGACGTCCATTTGGCTTCCTCCGCCAGCAGCGCGTTTCTGAGCTCCGGGGTTTTGGACGGCGTGACAACTCCCTCCGCAGCCTGCCCTTTTTGCGCCACAAGCGACGCGGTCCATTGCGCGCGCTTCTCGGAAGACGCCTTCCACAAATCCGTGGCACGCGCCTCACTCTCCTTAAAGAGTGTCCTGCTCGTTGCCAAAGCCGCCAACTCGTTCCCCTGCGGCACATCCAACCGCGGCGCCATTTGGGGATCGCCGCCACCGCCTGTGACTGGCGTCTGATTAAAAAAGCCAAAGAACCGGTAATAGTCCGACTGCAGCAGTGGATCGTATTTATGATCATGGCACCGGCAGCAGTTGAGAGTCAGTCCCAGCCACACCGTCCCCGAGGTCTCAGCCATGTCCATGACGTAATCCACTCGGTTCTCCTCCGCAATGCGCCCGCCCTCTCCATTGATAGGATGGTTGCGTAAAAAACCGGTTGCAAGGATCTGCTCCTGAGTTGCCTCTGGCAACAGGTCACCGGCAAGCTGCCAAACCGTGAAGTCGTCGTAGGAAAGGTTCTGGTTAAACGCGTCCACCACCCAGTCCCGCCACGGCCACATTGTCCTCTCGCTATCCCCCTGATAACCATTGGTATCCGCGTAACGCGCAGCGTCCAGCCATTCCCACGCCATACGTTCTCCAAAACGCGGACTCGCCAGCAGACGGTCCACGACACGCGGAATGGCCTCCGCTTCGGTATCGGCGTCAAAAAGCGCAACCTCCTCCGGCGTAGGAGGCAACCCAGTGAGGTCCAGACTCAGCCGGCGCAGGAGCGTCCGCCGCGACGCCCGCGCCTGAAGATCCAACCCATCCTTTTTGAGGCGCTCTTTGACAAAAGCATCAATCGGATGCGCGCCGCCCGGGGAAGGGACGTCCGGCTTTTGAAGCGGCGCAAACGCCCAGTGCACCCCCCATTTCGCCCCCTCCCCCACCCATTGCTTGAGCACACTGCGCTGCTGTTCCGTGAGTTTTCGATTCGATTTCGGAGGCGGCATCAACTCCTCGGAATCCGTGCTGAAGATACGCGACACCAGAGCGCTAAGCTCATGGTTCCCAGGCACAATAGCGGCGACACCGTCCTCGTTTTTTTGAAACGCCCCCTCCTTGGTGTCCAGGCGCAGTTTGGCCTTTCGCGCATTGGCGTCGGGACCATGACAGTGGAAACAGTTCTCAGAAAGAATGGGGAGAACCTCCAAACTGAAATCAACCGGCGCCGCTGCGCACTGCAACGCACTGAGCAAGGCTGCCCCCAGCGCACCCAATACGGAATAAGCGGGGCACGCGCGCAACGAGCGCACTCCTCTTCCCAAAGTGATCGCGGGGTGCCGCATGTGTCCAGGATGCAAAAATCCGACCGGTTCGAAGCACGTCCCGCTTCTTAAACGTCGCAAACCATCGCCGCATGACGGAGTGCCAGAATAGGATCCGTCCACGTCGGGAGGAACTCGTGCGCCACAAAGTCGTGATAGCCAATGTCGACAAGAGCCTTCATCACGGCGGGGTAATGAATCTCCTGCTGTTCATCAAGTTCGCAACGCCCGGGATTGCCGGCGGTGTGGATATGACCGATGTATTCGCGGTGCTGGCGAAGCCGGCGAATGATGTCCCCGTTCATGATGCTCACGTGGTAGATGTCAAAGAGCAGCTTGAAGTTGGGGCTGCCCACGCGTTTGATCAATTCGACGCAAAAATCGACGTCATCCCCAAAATAGCCGGGATGTCCTTTCATGGGATGGCTGGAGTCCCGCGAATTCAGGTGTTCCAACACAAGCGTGATGCCTTTGCTTTCGGCATGCGCGAGAACAGACTTCCAAACCGAAACACAGTCCGCCGCCGCTTTTTCCGGATCCATTCCCGCAAACTTCATCCCCGTGAACGTGATCACCTTCTTGGCGCCCACATCCGCCGCAACATCAATGGACTCGTTGAGCTTTGCCACCACCTCGTCCCGGAACGCAGGATTGCAGGGACCGTTGGTGAACCCATGCGAACCCACGAGGGAAATCTCCAAACCAAGGGCCTTTACCTCTGGGTAAGACTTGCGGTCAATGCCTTCGATGCCGACCAGACCGATCTCCCTGGCATGCCTGGCGAGGGTGAGGGTGTCCATAGGCTTCCAGCACCAGCCCATTAAGGTGTGTTTCACTCCCTCGTTTTTGATCTTGTACGCGGGGTCCGCAAAAGCCTTGTCGACAGCAATTTTTGAAACCGCCGGGGCGGCCGCAAGCGCTGCGCCCCCGAGGGAGGAAATGGCCGCCACTGACGACGCAGCGGAGCCCGTTAAAAACTGACGGCGTTGAATATTCATGGGATGGAGCACTGAGTGGACCCATGAAGACTAAATAAGTTAGCCAGGCTCTGCAATTCCAGGCTGTCCTGCCCGCGGATTGAACAGGAGTCGAACTGCCGGGGTCCGTTGCAGCAGCGACTACTCCACAACCGGGCACACCTTCGAAAACAACTCCCTGCATGCGTCATGTCACCTGCCCTCGCAGCCGCCTCGCCGCACTCCAGTAGTCAGCGCGCTTAAGCGTTGCCCCTTATTCACCATCTCTTGGATAAGGCTCCGGCGCGAGTCATTCAAAAACATTAAAAAACCACGACTCGTACTGCTCCAAAATCTTTAGGGTTACGCGTGATTAACCCCTGAAATCTCTGCGCAAATGCAGATATAAATACATCGGCTATTGGCCTCTTGGACTCGCTGCCACTCCTCTTTTTCTCAATATGAGAAAACCACAGACAATGCGCATTCATGGTATCTTGAAGTATCCACGGCGATGGCCATTCAATACCAACCTCAGCGAGAAACTGTTCTTGCAGTTTCATATTCCCTCCAAATGCAGGAGCTAATTCCACATATGTTACTGGAGATATTATGAGTCCATCAGAAAGATGGGTTGCCAGGCAGTCGGCAGAAGACTGCGCAAATTGGGGATCAGCGGAATGGATATCCAAAAGCACACAAGTATCTACGACCCATGCCATGGCTACTCCTCACCTTCCCGTAAAAACCTCATCCAATCGGCAGCCGTTCGTACCGGCAATCCTTGACGTTGAGCAAAGCCAATGGCAGCTGCAGGACTTGCGTTGATGGGCTGTTTATTTTGGATCAGAAGACGGCATTCAGTATCCGACACCTTTTCCCAGACCACCGTTTGCCCCGCCGTGAGATGCAATTCGCGACGCAGCGCAGAAGGAATAGAAATCTGTCCTCTCTCAGTGATCGTGGTTTTCACATGATAATCCTATCATGTCAACTGAGTCGGCGCAAGGAAAGCATCCAAGTTCAAAGAAGTTTAACCTTTTGAAACCAAACTTTTTGCTTCCTACCTGGCCTAACTGGCGCAGCACCCGACACCCTGCATGCTTCAATGTTGCTGCAGCGCGCAACACCCTCTCAGGCTGTTGCGCGTTCGGGCCAAGTTACGCTGTTTCCTCCGACTTCTCCTCGCTGTGCAGATTCGGGCTCTTTCCAAACGCCTCGGCCACACTCGGCACGTGCTCTGGATTGCCCGTTCCCACCACATCGGTCGTTGCCCGGCTTTCGTCGCGCCTCGTGAATTTCACGCCAACCAGTCGCGATACACCGTGCTCTTCCATGGTCACCCCATAAAGGGCGTCCGCGCGAGCGATCGTCTTTTTGTTGTGCGAGATAACCACGAACTGGCTCTGCCCCACAAAGCGGTCGAGAATCTTGATGAAACGGTTGATGTTCGACTCGTCCAACGGCGCGTCCATTTCGTCCAATACACAGAACGGACTGGGCTTCACCATGTAGATGGAGAAGAGCAGGGAAACCGCCGTCATTGTTTTTTCTCCCCCGGAGAGCAACGTAATGCTCTGCAACTGTTTGCCGGGAGGCTTGGCGATGATTTCGATCCCGCTCTCCAGCGGATCACTCGGATCTGTCAAAATCAGGTTCGCCTTCCCGCCACCGAAGAGCTCGGTGAACATCTCTTGGAAATTGATCCGGATCTTTTCAAACGTTTCTCCGAAAAGTTCGCGTGTCGTTGTGTTGATTTTCGCAATCACCTCCAGCAGTTCTGCCTTCGCGTTCAAAAGATCCTGATGCTGCTGCTGCAGGAACAAATGGCGTTGCTCGAGTTCGGCGTATTCCTCGATGGCCTCCATGTTCACCGGGCCCATCGCATCCAGACGCTGGTCGATCTCGCGCACCAGCGCGTCAATACGCGTCCAGTCCATTTCGTACGCCTCCGCCTCCACCACCATGCCGTCCTCCGTCTCCGCCCCTTGCGGTGCCTCGGGCGCAGCCTCCGTGTCCGAGGAACCTCCTCCGCGCTGCCGCTTGATCGCATCCCGATACGCCACTTTAAGCTCGTAAAGGTCCTTCTTAAATTCCGACACCTCCATCTGATACCGCTTCCGAATATGCTCCTCGACGATGTTGGCCTTCATCTCCCACTGGTTGAGATGCACCTCCAAACGCGAGCGTTTTTCCACCACGCCGGACAACTCCGAACGCCGCACCCGCACCTGGGTCGTCTCCTCCTCCACAAGGGCCGCGATTGCGGTCCGCTCCGTAAGCAGTGCGTTGAGCACCCCTTCAGACTCCCCGACGCGCCCGCGCAGGCCTTCCAAACTTGCCTCAATCTCAGCCGACTCCGCCAAAAGCGCCACCACCCGGGCGCGGTACCCTTCAATATCGAGTTCTCGCTGATCAATCAGGTCCCCAAGTTCCTTGAGGCGTGCCTCCATCGGTTCACGCTGGTGGACCAGCGAAGCGTGCCGCTGTTTTTCCGTCGCCACGCGGACCTTCATTTCCCCAAGTTCCACCTGCGCCTCAGCTTCCCGGGCGCGCAACGCTTCCATGCCTCCCTGCAACTCTTGCCGCCGCTCCTGTTGCTCGCCAATGCGGCCGAGCGCTCCGTTCACCTCCTCCTCCAGCGCTTCCAAACGGAGCACCGCTTCTGAAAAACGCACCTGCGCCCCAGCCTGCTCCCCTTCCATGGATTGCTGCTTGCGCTGCGTCTCCGCCAGATGGCGCTCCAACTGCGCGTTCTGAGTCTTTAAGCCTGACAAATTCAGACTGACCGCATGCTTTTCCTCGCGAGCCTGCGCAAGCTTCGCGCCCAACGCCTCCAGCTCCGCAGCCAATTCTTCGCGCCGCAACTGCCGCTCCTCCACCTGCTTGGTGAGTCCCACTAATTCCGCCTCCAGCACGTGCACCTGGTTGCGCCGCTCCAAAACCGACGCCGTGCCCGCCCCGCTGTCGGCGCCCCCGTGCAGCATGCCGTCACCTGACAAGACATCACCCTGCAAAGTAACGATGGTCCATCCCCGCAGAGGAAACAGTTTGAGAGCGGCTTCCACATCGGGAACCACCACCGCGAAATTCACCAGCCGCTCGATGAGACGCTGGGCGCCGGGCTGTGGTTTAATCTTGTGAATCAACCAGCACAAGGCGCCTTCGGGAAGTTTAAGATCCGCATTCAAAACGTGATCAAACGCTGCATCGAGATCCTCAAGTGCCAGAACCGCACGCCCACCCTTGTGCGCGCGAAGCGTTTTCACAATGTGCGCGGCCGCCTGCGTGTCCTTCATCACCACGGCCTGCAGGCCCGCCCCCAAAACAGCCTCCGCGGCGGCGACATACTCGGGATCCACATCGATGAACTGCGCCAGCGCACCTTGAATCGCCGGCAAAAAGAAGTCCGGATTGTCCAACCCCTTGAGCACCGCCTGCGTACCAGCCGAGAAACCTTCACCGCTTTCCAACAGCCCCTTGAGCACCTCCAAACGCCCCTCTTTCTCTGAAAACAGACGCTGCACCTGGCGCAACTCCCCTTCCCCCGTGGACAACGACATCTGCGCCATCCGCAACTGCCCCTCGAGCTCATTCACTTGCACCAGACTCGTTTCCACCGCCTGTTGCGCCGCTTCAAAATCAAGGCGCGACTGGGCGAGCTGCTCTCCCGCTTCCTCCGCTGCCGTACGCAACTGCTCGGTCTCAGACCCCAAAACCGAGAGCCGCGCTTCCATGCCATCCCGCTGTTGAGTCATGCTCGAGAGCTGTCCGCGCAATCCCGAAACTCGGTGCTCTTCCTTCTGTATTTCCTGAACCACCGCCTCCAAACCGCGCTCGGCATCGGAGCGTTCGGCGGCAACCGCGGAAGCAACCCCCTGCACGGCCTGCATCCGCTCCTGCTCGCTTGCCAGAAGCGCGTTAATCTCCTGCAATTCAGTATCCGCCTCCCGCAGCCCTGCCTCCGCGACCAACAAGCGCTCGCGGGCCCCGACCAACTCGGACTGGTAACGGGAAACCAACCCCTCGTACTCGGTTTCCTTCTCCTTGTTAAAAACAATCCTGTTCTCGTGGTTGGAAATACGGCTCCGCAAATCCGTGGCGCTCCGGCGAGCCTGTTCCAACTGCTCCTCCATTGCGTTCAAACCCGCACGCCGCGCCGCCAACTCGCTCTCGCCCGCCTCAATCTCCGACTCCAGTTCACTCTGGCGCCCGCGCAAGCTCCCGAGCTCGTTACGCCCAGATTCACGATGGTCTTCAATAATCTCCCACTGCCGGCGCGCGGAATGAGTTTCAAACGTGCGCAATTCCGCGAGAAGCGTCTGATACCGTTTCGCTTTGGCCGCCTGCCTTTGCATGGACGCAATCTGCCGGTTGACCTCCTTGATGATATCATCCAAGCGGATCAAATTCGCCTCCGTGGCCTCCAATTTGCGCAGTGCCTCCTTGCGCTGGCTCTTAAAGCGCGTAATCCCAGCCGCTTCCTCGAAAATCGCCCGCCGGTCCTCGGGACGGGAAGACAAAATCTGGTCAATCTTCCCCTGCTCCATGATCGAATACGCCGAGCGGCCGATCCCAGTATCCATGAAAAGATTATGGATGTCCTTGAGACGGCAGGGCGTCTTGTTCAGCAAATACTCGGAGGATCCATCGCGAAACACACGCCGCGTGATCGTGACCTCGTTCCAATCCACACCCAATTCCTTCTCACATTCTGAGAAATTCATGGAAACCTCCGCCATTCCCAGGGCAGACCGAGAATCCGTCCCTGAAAAGATAACGTCCGCCATTTCGCCCCCGCGCAATGCTTTTGCGGACTGCTCGCCCAGCACCCAGCGGATGGCGTCCAGCACGTTTGATTTTCCGCATCCGTTGGGTCCGACCACACAAGTCACCCCGCGGTGAAACTCGAGAACTGTCTTGGGTGCGAAGCTCTTAAAGCCGAATAATTCGAGAGAACGGAGATACATGGCGGAGGTATTCTCACCCAGACCAAAACTGGATGCAAGCCCAAGCTGTTGGGGGTGCACCGCCGGCATGCACTACATATAGTGCATGCCGGCCGTTCCAGAGTACTTACAGAGTCTTTAAAAACTTGATCAAATCCGGAACCTTGGGGCTCTTGGCATTCCGCACGTAGTACCCGGAAGTCGCCACCCCAAGCTGGAGACTCTGGTCCAAATCGAGGTCTAAAATCCGGCCCATACAGAAACCGGCGTTAAAATGGTCTCCGGCGCCGGTGGTGATCTTGGGTTTCGGAGTAAAGGGTCCCTCCACGCACATGGCTCCGTGAACATCGGCAGCGGCGGCAAAGTGGGTGGGGTGGACGACGACGGTGTCAATATTAAGGAGTTCGCGCAGGCGTACCGCGTGCGCGGTGACGGCGGCATGCCCCTCTTCAATGCGGCGCAGTCCGAGGACTTCCCCAACCTGTAGGCTCTCGCGCAGGTTCAGCCCGAGGATCACGCGGAAGTACTTTTCAAACTTTTCGATTTGCCTGAGCACCTCGCGAATATCTTCGCTGGATCGTTTCGCCGGATCCGCCAGATCAAAGAACAAGATGCGTTTTGGCCCCTTGAGCTGGGGGGCGATGACGGTGGCGATTTTCTGAAAAATCCCCTTCATCTGCGTCAGCATCGTCCAGTTCACCAGCGCAATGCACTGGCTCTCCGAGAAGATCTTCAAGAGCGCTTTTTCCGGAATGTGCTTTGTCAGGTTCGCCCAGTTCACCTCCCGCAGCGTCTCGTGTTTGCCAAACATCAACTTGCCATCGTCAAACTCAATGGCGTCCGTCACCCCCGGTTCCGCAATGGAGTGTACGGTCGCCGCTTCTGCAAACTCGGCGAAAACTGGGTTGATCGCAGGGGCGCCAAGATTGCCGATGTACGTGATCGCGCTTCCGTAAGCACCAAGGGCATTCGCCATGATCGGCCCGTTCCCTCCCAGTTTACGCATCTGGACCACCATCTCCATGTTTGCGCTTAATCCAGCGGCCTCCGCGATCTTTTCCGCAAATTCCGTCATTTTCTCGACCCGCGTGTACTTTGTCGCGGAGTCGCGTGTTTTGACAACGTGCAGAATATTGTCCACAAACCCGTCAAAACCAACGAGCACCTTGGTGGTTTTCATCTGAGCCGCAGCGCTTTTAAGGGAATCCACAACCTGAAGCGGCAAAGAACGGGTAGACGACATAAAGAAGAGCTTAATCGACAAACAATTCCCTGCCCAGCCTTGATATGCCGCCGCGCAACTCCTCGCGCCGCCGGTTCGCACGCCCCCCAATGCGCACGCACGCGCAGTTCGTACACACCCAAGGTGCGGGTCAACGCGTTTTACATGCGGGTCATGCCCACCCCATAAAAAAGATTCTAAAGTCCCCCAATTGCAGGTGTCCTTAATGCTGATTACTTCCATCCCATGAAAATTCTCCCCATCCTTGCTTTCTCTCTCCTGTCCGCGGGCACTCTCTTCGCCGCCGATGCGGTTGCCCCCGCCAAGCCAGTTCTGAAAATCACCCCCGGACAAGTCATTGTTCCAACGGATGCGATGCGCCGTATTTGGGGTGAACTCGTGAGCCTCGACCTCAAAACACGCACCGGCACGTTCCGCAAAGAAGGCACCGATGAGATCATGAGATTCAACGTGCTGCCCTACGCCGAACTCCTGCACCACGCCTCCTTTGGCGACCTGCAGGACTTCCGCATCGGAGTCCGCGCCATCTTCCGAATGCACGAAGCGGCGGACGGCCAGTGGACCTGGCTCACCTACATCCAGGACCAGATGAACATGATGAACGGCCACAAGGAGTATTTCTACGTGGACAGCACCGACGCAGCCGCCGGGCAGTTGTCGGTGACCCAAGCCAATTCCGATAAAAGCTTCATCCGCGAAAAAGGCATCCTGCTCTCGACCGATTCCGAAACCAAGTACTGGAAAAACGGGGAACCCGCAAAGTTTGAAGACATCAAAGTCGGCGACGCGCTCCGCACCGAGACGCATGGCGTGGGCAAAGGGAAGGTGCAGATGTGCTGGAACGTGTTTCTGGACGACGCGAGTCTGGTGAAGTTCCAAGACGCTCAGAAGGCGCTTCAATCCAAGCGCATCGCGGCGGAGGGCGCCCCTGGATACGTGGACGCCAACATTGCATCGGCCGTGGACCTCACCCTTTTTATGGAAGGCTCGGAAGTCTCGCGCTCTCTCACGGTGGGCAAGAAGGTGCAGCTTGCGGCGACGGGAGCGGATCGCAAACCCACGAGTGCACCCGTGGAAGGCACCGTCACGGCGGCGCGCATGCAGGGCAATTTGGGCAAAGTCAGCGTCAAACTGGACGGCGAAGCCAAAGGCTTTGAAGTGGCCTCTGTGGCGCGTTTGTGGTTGAAATGACGCGATGGGCCAAACTGGTTGACTCCGAACCCGAGATCGTTTCAAAGAAACCTTGAACCCAACGCGTCTGGAAAGAAAACAAAGTCTACCCCGTCTTTGCACCAACCACAGAGCGAGTGGCTGGCTATCAGGACCGTCACTAAGGAAAGTGCACCGCCTTGGAATCGAACCAAGAACCTAGTGATTAAGAGTCACGCGCTCTGCCAATTGAGCTAGCGGTGCTTTCCTTCGAGGGAGCGAGACTTTATCCGACTCACAAAAACGTTCAAGCGCTTTTTGAAAAAAAGCCCCCGCACCCGCCTATTGGGCCGATTCCATGCGATACAGGTGCGTTTTACTACGCAAGAAAAGAGCCCGCCCCGCAACCGCAGGCGATGCCATGAACCCGCTCTCAAACTGGCCTTCCCCCAACTTCCGGTACGCCGTCTTATCAACCGCAAACGACGTCACTTTGCCCTCCTCGTTGCACGCGTAAATCCGACTGTCCACGCACACGGGTGACGCAGAAAAGTTGCCGCCCACGCGTTCGGTCCAAAGCGTTTCACCGGACTTCGCATCCACGCACGAGGCGATCCCGGAATCATCCACCATGTACAACGCGCCGTCGACAAGCAGCATGGACGGCTTGCTCGGAACACTTTTCTTAACGCGCCACGCCAACTGCGTTTCCTCAAGAACACCCTGCCCTCCGAGTTTCACCGCCAAAATCTGCCCCTTAAACCCGCTCTGAAAAAACACCTTTCCATCCCAAACCAGCGGCCGGCTGCTCGCGCTGTGCTGCGCGCGTTCCTCCAGTCGCCAAAGTTCCTTGCCCGTCTTCGGGTCATACGCGTAGTGGCACTTTGCCCCGCTGCTTAGCAAAATCGGTTGTCCCTGCCATTCGGCCACAACAGGAGTCGCAAAGGCTTTTCGAAAGTCGCCGTCGCCCGTGATTTTACCCTCCGCATTGAGGTCCTTGAAGTCCACGGACCGCTCCGTGCGCCAAACTGTTTTGCCCGTTTTCACATCAAGAGCGACGACATACTGAAAATCGCTTCCATCGAAGTGCATCAGCAGAAAATCACCCCATACAATGGGCGAGGACCCGGAGCCGCGGAAATGATTGCAGACAAAGTCCGTACGTTCCCACAGCTTCTTTCCTGTCTCCTCCTCAAAACAGGCCGTGTAGGGGGAGCCAAAGGTGACGTATACCCTGCCGTCCGCCACCACCGGCGTCGGAGACGCGTAACTGTTAAACTTGTGGCAGAACTGGGGATTCTGCACCTTGAACAGAACCTCGTCGCGCAACACGGCGCCCGAATCCTTGTCCACAATCACCAGCGAAAGTTCTGACCCATCCTCCGTCGCCGTGGTGAGCCAGATGCGCGAACCCGAAATGATCGGAGAAGACCAAGCCTTCCCATGAATCGCCGTCTTCCAGCGGACACCCTCGGTTTCAGAAAGAGAGACCGGAACGTTTGCAGACGCGCCGACGCCGTCTCCTTGCGGCCCCCTGAACTGAGGCCATTCGTTTAATCCAAACACCGGCCCTGAACAGAGCCCAAGAAACAAACCGTAAGTAAGAACGCGACGAGGGGGGAAGATGCTCATGGGATAAAAAGAATGGAAAGTTGCCCTAATCTAAACAAGCTAAACCGCGTGTTTAACAGATTCAGGCACCAAAGACCACCGCACATCATTTTTTCAAAATGCCGCGGCGCCCGACACTGTTCGAGATGCAAACGGTCCGGCTCAATGCCTCCCAATGGGGCCGACAGGTTACGGCATTGCCAAAATGAGAGTTGCTGTTGAAATGAATGCGGAATGAATTCCGCACCAACATGGCTATGAGTAGTTTTCGCACAGGCTGGCTTTGGAGCGGCCGTCAATTTGAGCATGCTGAGGGCCTCCCGTTTTCAGACCGGGGGGTGCGTTATGGAATGGCCCTGTTTGAAACGGTCAGGATCCGTGCAGGGCGCCCCGATTTTTGGAACGCCCACCTTCGCAGACTCACCGCAGCTACCGAAATCTGCGGGTTTGACCTTCCCAAAGACGCTCTTCGCGCGGCAGCAAACCTTTTCCCTCTGGATGAACGCGAGGGCGTTGCGCGCGTGTACGTGACGGCCGGCGATGGCGCCCCAGCAGATGCCGCGGATCAACCCAGGGTTGCTGTTTTGTTTGAGGAAAGGAAGCGACAGCTAGCCGAGGGCTATTTTGTACTGCAACATCCTGAACCGCACCTTCCTCCGTTCGGCGGGCTAAAAACCGCCAACTATTGGATGAATGCAGAGAGCCTTCGGCGGGCTCAAGCTGCTGGTGCGAACGAAGCGCTGCTCTTCAACCCCGCGCACACGTTGATTGGCGCCTCCATGGGGAACGTCTTCCTCAAAACTGCCGCTGGCTGGCTCACTCCCTCGCTCGGTTGCGGAGCCCGCAACGGCGTGGTGCGCGAGTGGGTGCTTGCACGTCTCCGCGCCAAACAGCAGAGCATTTCAAAGGCAGAAGTGGAGGCCTGCGAAGCCCTATTTATCACAAACAGCTGGCTCGGAATCATGCCCGTCCACCGCATCAGCGAACACGCACTTCCTTCGAAATGTGGAGACACCCAGAAATTGCGTGCTGAATGGGAACAAATGCCGCAGGACCTGGCACCTTAAGTTTTAACCTCCCGGCGGCGCCCCCGGACACCGCGGGGAGCCGCAGCAGGCTCCTGAATACCAGTAGGTTGAAACGGCGCGACAAACGCATCGTGGAAACTGTACACCCCTTTGAAGTCCGCGAGAGAATCCTGCTCAGACTTTCCAAAAATTCCCTTTTCGATCAGCTGATAAACCATTTCTCCAAAATGCTCACCCACGGTTATCCCCCATGTTTCAAAAACCGTTGGGACCATGGGGCCAAAATATTTGAGCGCGTACTCCCTGATTCCCTCCAACAGCTGCCGCCCACTGACATGGGAGGAGCGAAGGTCTCGATTTTTCTTCGTCTGCTCTACCGTAAATTCGAGAGCATCTTTCAAGAAAAAATAAGCATCACGATCGAACCTTGGGTCATCCAAGACGATGAGGTCTACTGCGGCGGCAAAGTCAATTTTCTGCATGGAACGACAAAAACAATGAGCCCAACACAAATGCACTGCATCGACACTCAAGGCGGCGTACACCCTAGCACTCTGAACAAAAGCGTCAACCTGCGGAAATTAGCAAAAACCGCCATTGACTAATCAGTGGCCCAACCAGTACCTTCCCCAACCCCTGAGAAATCAGGGTCGAAACCTCGAGAGAAAGGAGGGAAATTTTACATGCCAGAAGTATCTGTACGCAAAGGTGAACCTATCGACCGCGCCCTGAAACGCTTGAAGTCCAAAATGGAGAGCGAAGGGATTATGGAAGAAGTGCGCCGTCTGCGAGCGTTCGAAACGCCCACGCAGAAGACGAAACGCAAAGCCAAGGCCAACGCAAAGCGCGCCAAAGCCAAGCAGCGGTTCAACGCTTCCTAGACAGGTTCTCACGGGACTTCCCGTCGAAAGTTTGAAAAACGCCGTATTGCGAACAGTACGGCGTTTTTTTTCATAACCGCTCCGAATCCGCTTTTGCAGTCCCCTTGGCCCGAAAACGATACGCCTGCGGAGAGCAGGCATGCTCCCGCACAAAACAACGGTGCAAATGACGCACCGTCCCAAATCCGCACTTCTCGGCAACCGTGCCCACCTTCTGCTCCGTGGCTACGAGCAAATGCACCACATGCTGAAGACGGATTTTCAAAAGTTGGTCCATCGGACTGCACCGCAACTCGCTCTGGAAGGCATACTGCAAAGCCCTCGCCGACAGGCCAGCCGCCCGCGCTATGTCACTTAATCCAAGCGGCCGCGCATATTCGCCCCCCATGAAAAGCAGCGCTTTTTTCACCCCCATATGCGTCACCGCGAGGCTTTCCGTACTCCTGCGCATGAACACTCCCTTTACTGGCACCACCAGAGAACGACGCTCCAGATTCTCTTTCTGCTCAAAAGCAGCAGCCCCCTTCCCTCCCTCCATGAGACGATTCAGCACCTCCGCCGCTCGGTAAGCGATCTCGGTAAGATTCTCATCCACGCTCGAAATCGGAATGCGCGCGCACTCGCACGCGAGCTCCATGTTTCCGACTCCCATCAACGCAACGTCCTCCGGCACACGCAGTCCCATGTCCAGGCAAACCTCGAGCGCGTCCAGCGCCACAAGATCATCCAGACAAAACAAGGCCAACGGCTTCAATGTCTTTCCTAACTGCGAAGCAATCCATTTTCTCCGGTGCTCCCATGTCTCCCTCCGCGCCGAACCCTCCCGCCTCCACTCCAAGATTTGACACGGCTTTCCTGCCGCCCCGAGCGTTTCCACAAAACTGATCCTCCGACCAAGTTCCACAGTCCCCTGCGCCGGCCCAAGCCACGCAAAATTTTGATGTCCTCTTTCTAAAAAGTGCACCGCGGCAAGGCGTCCCACCTCCCTATTGTCCTCGTGAACGGCAGACACATGGGAGTGCCGATGGTTTGAACCGATCAAAACAGTCGGCTGCAAGTCGATCTGGCTCTGAATAAAGCGTTCGAGGCGAGGCACGGTGGTGTCATTGACCAGCATCCCGTCTCCCCGCCATTGTGAGGGCAGCGCTCCCTCGATGACTGCGCGCATTTCAAGATGCCACCCCGCCTCCCTGGCGAACCGCCCCACGCCCTCGATGATGCGCGGGTCGTACCATCCCAGCACGACCAAGACATTGCGTTGCTTTTTCAAATTCCTTGCCTCTGCGTTAAATGTCCGATCATTTGCGCCGTGTGTCCTTTGGCGCAATGCAAAAAAAGGTTACTCTTTGCAAAGAGCAACAGCACACAAACACCAGACAGCCACAAATACCCAAACACTAGGCTTTCCCAAAGAAACTCCCCTCATGAAGACTCGTACTCTCAACCACCCCATGACTACGCACGCTTCCCCTTCCCGACGCGCCCTCATCGCACTCCTGAGCGTTTGCTCCATCGCTGAGAGCCTCCCCTGTTTGGGCGAAGAGAACAGCATCACCCATTCGTACATTTCCTTTGGGGCCGCTACCGAAATCATTTCCGACAAGGGCGAGGTTCTCTGGAAGTATCCGGCGTCCACCCGCGATGGCTGGATGCTCCCCAATGGCAACTTGCTTTTGACTCTGTCCAAAAACAAAGACTACCCCGGCGGCGGCGTGATTGAAGTCACGCGGGACATGAAAGTGCTCTTTGAATACAAAGGCACGCAATCGGAGGTCAATACCGCCCAAGCCCTTCCCAATGGGAACATCGTCCTCACCGAAGCCGGCGCCAATCCAAGGCTTCTCGAAATCGACCGCTCGGGCAAAACCGTCGTTGAATTTCCCTTGCAGTGTCAGAACACAAACCACCACATGGAAAGCCGGATGGCCCGCAAATTGGCGAACGGCAATTATCTGGTGCCACAGCTTTTGGACAAAGTGGTGAGGGAATACACCGCCGAAGGGAAGGTTGTGTGGGAATTCAAAACCCCGGATGAACCCAAAGACAGCTGGCCATTTACAGCAATCCGCATTCCGAACGGAAACACGATCGTGAACTTGACCCATGGCAACTCTGTTGTGGAAGTCGATCCGGCTGGGAAGATTGTGTGGCAATGCTCCAATGCGGATCTGCCGGACACCTTCAAGGATCCCTGCGGCGCGCAGTGGCTTCCAAACGGCAATATCGTGCTGGCCAGCTACGCAGCGAAAGGAGACGCCATCAAACTGTTTGAAATCAACCGTGAGAAAAAGATTGTCTGGAGCCGCAAAGATGGAAAACCCCACGGTATCCATGAATTCCAGATTTTGGATACCAACGGCAAACCTCTCGAAGGCCCCATTTACCGCTAAACAGCGCACAAAATCAGGCGCCACACCGCTCGCCCGCCCTCTCGTTCCATGACAACCGCACGCCAATCGCTGGTGCTTATTTACGCAGGAGTTGCGCTAGCCACTGGCGGAGCATTGCTGGAGGCGGCACCTGCCGACGTGGATTTTTTTGAGCAAAAAATCAGGCCCGTCCTGGCCGATAAATGCTTCGAATGCCATAGCGCTGAATCCAAAAGCCTCAAGGCCAACCTGCTTCTGGATACCAGGGAAGGTCTTCTGAAAGGAGGCGATACGGGCCCCGCCATCGTGCCGGGGGCGCCGGACAAGAGCCTCCTGATTTCCGCGATTGCCTACAATGATCCTGAGACTGCAATGCCTCCAAAAAAGGCGGGTGGAAAACTGCCCGCCGGCACACTTGAGGACTTCCATGCGTGGGTACAGGCGGGCGCACCATGGCCTGCGTCAGCGAGCGCGCCAAAAAAGAACTCCAAGAAATTCGATCTCGCGCAGCGCAAGGCCGAGCACTGGTGCTGGACGCCTCCCACCGCCCACGCCCCGCCATCCGTCAAAAACACAGCCTGGCCGCGCTCCCTGAGTGACCACTTCATACTCGCAAAACTTGAGAATGCCGGCCTCACCCCGGCCCCTACGACGGAGAACCACACTCTGTTACGCCGGGTCACCTTTGACCTGACCGGTTTGCCACCGCGCCCCGAGGAACTCTCCAAATTCCTCGCAGACAAAGATCCAAACGCGTTTGCCAACGCAGTGGACCGTCTGCTGGCCTCCCCTCATTTCGGAGAACGCTGGGCGAGGCACTGGCAGGACCTCGTGCGCTATGCGGAGAGTCGCGGACATGAGTTTGATGCGCCCATTCCCAATGCCTGGCAATACCGTGACTACCTCGTGCGCGCCTTTAACGAAGACGTCCCGTTTGACCAGTTCACGAGGGAACACATCGCGGGCGACCTCATCACCCCGCGTCTTGCAAAGGCAAGCGGCTCAAACGAGTCCATCCTAGCAACTGGCTTCTGGTTTTTAACCGAAGAAGTGCACTCCCCCGTGGACCTTCGCCAGGATGAAGCCGACCGCCTGGACAACCGCTTGGACGTCATGTCCAAGAGCTTCCTCGGCCTCACTGTTGCCTGTGCGCGCTGCCACGACCATAAGTTCGACGCCATCTCCCAGAAAGACTACTACGCCCTCACAGGCTTTCTGATCAGCAGCAGCCAGCGGCTTGCGCGTTTTGAAACCCTTGAGCAGGAGCGCAAAGCGTCCGCGGACTTGGAATCGATTCGCAAAGATATCACACCCGCCTTGAGCCGGGCGACTGCCGTTGCACTGCGCACAGGCATTGAAAAACTGTCTCCCATTCTGAGTGCTGCCAAAGATGCGGTTATATCGGGGAACGAGCCCGCAAATCCCCACATTGCGCAGTGGAAGGCAGAATTACAGGCAGCTCAAAAAGATCCCGAACATCTACTGCATCGCTTTGCAAAAGCCTGGCTCGCATCAACCACGATCCCCGTGCAGCCTCACGTTCCAAGCGCTCCTGCGCAGGCTCAAGCGTCCGCGGCAGTGGTTATCGAGGACTACACCTCGCCTTCAAAAACAAGTTTCATGCAAGACGGCTTCGCCTTTGGCGCCGGACCTGTCCAGCCGGGAACCATCCTCCCAAGCCTCTCTGCAGACAAACCGATCGAGGCCGTTGTTGTTCTGCCCGCCGCCCGCAGACATTCAGCGTGGAAAAACATCTCGAGCAAAGGTGAGCTTGATCCGGGAAAACTCGCCTCCTTCAAGCGAAGCGGACAAACGCTGCGCACTCCTGAATTTACCCTCGGCGGAGGCTCGCTTTGGTATCTGGTGCGGGGAGCGGGACTCGCCTACGCCGTCGTTGACTCCCATCTGTTCATCAATGGCCCGCTGCACGGCAAAATGGTAACCAACTGGAAAAACGCCGGCCGGTGGGAATGGGTCCAGCACGATTTGAAGGCCTATGCCGGTCAACGCGGCCACGTCGAGCTGATGCCCGAGGGCAAGGACGATTTTGAAATCGCAATGGTGGTCGAGTCTGAGACAAAACCCGCTCTGCCCGAGCCTTTCACAATAAAAGCCGGCGCGGTCATTCCGGGTGGAATCGAACCGCTAAACGTTCTGCTGAAGGCGTTCCAAGAAGGTGCGGAGGCCCTCGCCTCCGCGGGGAGCACGGCGGAGACGGCTGCCCTTCCCGGAACCGAGCAGATGCTGCAGATGCGTTCACATAACCTCCTAATCGCGGACTGGATGGTGCGTTCCCTTGACCTTTTGTGCCCGCTTGAAACTGCCGAGCGCACCGCGCTTCTAAACACCGTGGCACCTCTGATCTCCCGCTACCAAAAGGCAGCCGCTTCCTTCAATCCCGAGTCGCAACTCGCGACCACCATGTTTGACGGCTCTGGAGCCGACGAATTTCTGCTCAAGAGAGGTTCCCCAAAGACGCCGATGGCACGCGTCCCCCGGAGGTTTGTCGAAGCCATTGCCGGACCCGAACCCCTTGCCCCGAAAACCGGGAGTGGCAGACGTGAACTCGCCGAGTTGATCGCTTCCCCCGGAAACCCGCTTACTTCCCGTGTCATTGTAAACCGTGTCTGGCACCATCTCTTTGGAAGCGGCATTGTTCCCACGGTCGACAATTTCGGTGTGCTCGGACAAGCGCCCTCGCATCAAGAGTTGCTTGATACCCTTGCCGTCCGGTTTGCCACCGAGCAGAAGTGGTCCCTCAAAACGCTCATTCGCGAACTGGTTCTTTCAAATGCCTACGCCATGAGCAGTAAACCTGCGGCGCCTGCTGTGGAGGAAACGGACCCGCAGAACACACTGCTTCACCGGATGAACCTCAAACGCCTCGAGGGAGAAGCCATACGCGACTCCATTCTGGCGGTCTCAGGCCGCCTCAACCCTAAAGTGGGCGGCCCCAGCGTTCCCGTGTATATCACCTCGTTTATGGAGGGGCGCGGACGCCCCAAGTCCGGCCCCTTGGACGGCGATGGACGGCGCAGCCTTTACATTGCGATCAAGCGTAACTTTCTCTCCCCAATGATGCTCGCTTTCGACACACCGATTCCATTCAACACCATGGGTAGACGCAATGTTTCCAACGTTCCCGCACAATCGCTGGTGCTCATGAATGATCCGTTTGTTGTAGAGCAGGCCGCCGTTTGGGCAAAAGCGCTTCCCTCGTCCTCGCCGGCGACGGAGCGACTGCGGAGCATGTACCTCAGTGCGTTTGCGAGGGAACCCCTTCCCGACGAAAACGCAGAGGCCCTGCTTTTTTTGAAGGAACAAGCGAGCGCCCTCAACACCTCCCCTGACGACCCCAAAGTATGGGCGGACCTGGCCCATGTCCTCTTCAACGTCAAAGAGTTCATTCACCTCAATTAACCCTCTATGTTTCCCTGCAACCACACCGCCCGTGCGTACCTGAGTCGCCGAGAAATGTTGACCCGCTCTGCCGGAGGGTTTGGCGCGCTCGCGCTTTCTTCGCTATTTCCTGAAAAGGTCTTGGGCAGTCTGGTGCCCTCTGCACAAAGCAACCCGTTATCTTCGAAACTAACCCATTATCCTCCAAAGGTTAAGAACGTGATATTTCTCTACATGGACGGGGGGCCCTCCCAGGTAGATACCTTTGACCCGAAGCCCCGCCTTACCCAAGAGCACGGCAAACCCTTCGGCCTCAAAATGGAACCCACTCAGTTTAACAATAATGGGAGCACCCTCGGGTCTCCGTGGGAATTTAAACAGTATGGACAAAGTGGCATCCCTGTGAGCAGCCTCTTTCCCTGCGTCGCACAGTGCGCAGATGATCTTGCAGTCATCCGCTCCATGACGAGTGAGTTTTCCGAGCATACAAACGCCAATTATTTCCTCCACACAGGGAGCGGTTTACAGGGGCGCCCCAGCATGGGAGCATGGATGGGTTATGGCCTTGGCTCCGAAAACAACGACTTGCCCGGCTTTGTGGTCCTCAACGGCGGCCTTATCCCTCCCGGAGGTCTCGATAATTTCAATTCCGGTTTTCTGCCCGCTACTTTTCAGGGCTCCGTCTTCAAGTCCGGCACGGAGCCGGTTTCCAACATCCGGCCTACAGAGGCTCAAACGGCGATGCAACTGCGCAAACTCGCGCTGACGCGGAAATTGGACAGAAACCTCATCCAAAGACAAGGAACACTCGACCAACTTGAGAGCTCTATTATGAACGCGGAACTCGCCTTCCGAATGCAGACGGCCGTCCCTGAATTGATGGATACGTCTGGCGAAAGTGAAGCCGTACGGAAGCTCTACGGATTCGACGCCCCGATGCCCCAAACGCGCATTTTTGCGCAGCAATGCCTGCAGGCGCGGCGGTTGGTTGAGCGCGGCGTGCGTTTCATCGAACTCACCTGCCCCAACTCCGGCGGCGACCGCTGGGATCAACATGGCAAGCTCACGGAAGGACACGCAAACAACGCACGCGCTGTAGACCAGCCCATTGCAGGCTTGCTCAAGGACCTGAAAGCTTGTGGTCTCTGGGAGAGTACACTCGTGGTCTGGGCGGGTGAGTTTGGGCGAACCCCTTTTGCGCAAGGCAAAGACGGCCGCGACCACAATCCGTTCGGCTTTACCATTTGGATCGCAGGCGCAGGAATCAAAGGCGGTACGATCTACGGCGCCACCGACGAATACGGGTACAAGGCGGTGGACAAACCGTTGAAAATCCATGACCTGCACGCAACGATGTTGCACCTGCTCGGAATGGACCACACCCGGCTCACGTTCCGCTACAGCGGCAGAGACATGCGCCTCACCGACGTGCACGGCGAGGTGATTCACGACATCCTGAGCTAGCGCCCGCCCTCGCTCTTCTGGCCACTGTTTATCTGTGGTGCATTTCCACGCGGCACTGAGTTCATGAAAACATCCCCAAAAACTAAATTCCGGATGTTCAACCCACGGCATTTCCTAAACGCTGCTGAGCATGTCACCCACTCCGGTCCCTTTGCGCATACTCGCCGTTTGCATGGGCAACATTTGTCGCTCTCCAACTGTTGAGGTGGTGTTGCGAAACAAATTTGCCGAGGCCCAACTAAATATCGAAGTCGCCTCTGCGGGCACCGAGAACTACCACACCGGTGACGCTCCAGATTCGCGCTCCATCCGGCACGCTCGCAAACGGGGATACGACCTTTCAAGCCTGCGGGCGAGACAGGTCCACCCCAGCGATTTCCACGCATTCGACCTGGTCTTTGCAGCCGACTCCTTGAACCTCACGGTGCTCAAGCGATTGTGTCCGCCCGAATTGCACCACAAACTCTCGCTTTTTCTCGGGGACGCACCCCTGCCGGATCCCTATTACGGGGATGCAAAAGGATTTGAAGAAGTGCTCGACCTCGTCGAACACCGCGCGGCAAGCCTCGTGCGAGAACTCCTAAACGGGGAAACACAGCCGCCTCAAAAGCACTTATAAACCCACAAACTCACTAGGGTTATTTCAAGAAGGGAAGCGCCGCCTCCCCTTTTCGCTTCGCATTGATGAGTCTTCGCACCCGAACACAAATCATACCAGATCTTTGAGAAAACTGGCTCCCTTTACCCAGCATCGCATCGAATCTCCAAAGACTCAGAGAGCCGTTGCGGTCTAAACTGGGGAACCGCGCGCGGCGGCCCAGCGTGGTTGGCCTTCATGCGTCAGCCCCTCGTGCATTATCTTTCACGATTGGCACCGGCAGCCAACCATTGAGTAACCTCGGGAGGCTGCCATCACAAACGAGCTTCTCCAAATTTTGGGGTTAGTCCCAGCCCAAAACGGCGCCATACTATCTCCAAACTACGTGAACCCCAGTCTTGCAATTTTTCTTAGAAAAAATGTTTATTTTACTCAGATGTTTCAGTATAAACGCATTCCAATTCACATTGGTCTCCAATGTTCCCCTGCCACCCCCAGCAGCTCTTCCGGATTTTTCCCAGACTGACCCGTGTTATCGCGGCCGCTGCTTTGGTGGTCTTTTTTGCGGCTGACTATTCGGTTGTTGCCGCAGTCACGACGCTGAACCTCACTGGAGGAACAATTTCAAGCGGTTCACTAGGAACTACTAACGACGTCATCTCCGACCCCTCCGGTTCAGGCAGCCTGATCAAAACCGGCGACAGCGTCCTGCGCCTCCTCGACGCGGGGACCAATGCATTCACGGGCGACATCACTGTCAACGAAGGCGCCCTGGTGATTTCCGGCACCGGCCAACTCGGGGCCTCCACCAACACCCTGTCCATCAATGGGACGAGCATCGGCGGCGAATTCATGGGAGGCATGGCCATTCTGGACGGCGGCACCTCGGGGCTTACGCTCTCCCAAAACGTCACCTTCTCAGGCAAAGGTTCCAACAGCACCGCTGGCAACGCCGCCTTCCTGTCGGTTGGAAACAACACGCTCTCTGGAAGCGTCCTCTTCGGCGGAAGCCAGATCGCCTCCGTGTTTAACACGGTCTATGGCAACACCACGTTCTCGGGCCCCATCAGTCTGGGGTTGAACCAGATCAATACCTTTGGCGGCAACGGGAACATCATTCTCTCCGGCACTTTGAGCGGCTTCCAGGCGGCGGTTAGCAATACAAACTACCTGACCAAAACATTCAACTACATCAACAGCTCCATCTGGCTGAAAAGTGGATTTAAAAACCTCTCCTACAACCAGTTCTATATAGGCTCCGGCACGAACCTGCGTGTGGAGGACGGTGCCGCCCTCGGTCTGAACACCAGCACCGGCGGCACGGCCCCCATTTATTTCGGAGCCAACAGCGGCGGCATTCTTGAAATCCGCACCGCAAACGGCGCCTCCTTCGCCGGTAAAAACGTATATTCCAATGTCGCAACTGGCGGCGGCATTTTTATGGACCACGCCCTCGGCAGCACCGCCGTGGCCGGCACAATCACGTTAGGAACCCTCACGCTGGGAAGCAGTGCCTACGTTAATTTTTGGGGCAGAAACGGCTTTGGCGCGTCCATAGGGTCGGGCGGTACATTTAGCACCGCGGGATACAGCGCCCTTGCCAACAACTCAAATGGCACCGTCATCCTCAACGGCACATTTTACTCCACAACAGCAAATAATAACAACATCATGTATGTTTACGGAAGCGGTGACTCCATCTGGAAGGGCAACGCGCTTGGCGGAATAGGGCCCGGCAGTGGTTTCCAAGAATACCTGAGCAAAAGCAGTTCAGGACAGCTGACTCTGGTCAGTGGCAATATTGGAACCTACAACGGCGCAACCAAGATCTTCAACGGCGCGGTTGTCATTTCAGATTTTGGCGCCATTAACAACAACTCCAGCGCACCGATCACCCTTGGAAACGCAACCACGGCCGGGATCCTCAACTTCGCAGGGACCGTTTCTGCAGGCACGCAAACCACAAAACCTGTGGTTCTCATGGGCTCTACCGGTTCGGGCGTGCTCCTCGCCAATCAAAACGGCGGCTCCATCGCGTTTGGCTCCGTGCTCAACGGCGCTAATGGAAACAAGTCCCTGGTGCTCGGCGGCACCAACACCGCGGCAAATACCATTACAGGCGTCGTTACGGATGGGACGTCCGGCAGTATCACGTCCCTTTTCAAAGCCGACACCGGCTTTTGGGTTATCGCGCCGCCTTCCACCAACAGCGCCTCCGTCACAAGTGGTGCCGTTTCTCAAACTGTCTCCACCAACACCCTGAGCATCGGCACATTCTCTTCGGGAACTCTCAATATCAGTTACACAGGCAATCCGACACTGAGCTGGGGCATGGCCATTTCGGGTTACGGCATTCCCGCCGGTGCGACTATTACCGGAACTCTCGTGGGAGGAACCATTACACTGTCGACACCCACCACCGCTGGCACCTTGCTGAGCGGCTCGCTCACTTATTCCACGGTGAATTCGCTCTCGGTGGGAGCCCTCGCGGGCCTGCAGGTGGGCATGAGCGTGACGGGCAGCGCCGGCATCCCCTCCTCGACCTATGTTTCCAGTATCAATGCAGGCACCATCACTCTCTCAAAGTATTTAACGGCTGACATTAATGGCGACACACTTTCTTTTTCTCCATCCACGTACGTGGCGGCCACCGCCACCACAACCCCCACCACAGGCTCTCTGCAATTGGGCGGCCAGGCCAGCGCTGTACAGGTTGGGATGCTCGTAAGTTCAGCCTTCGGGTACGTCCCGGCCGGAACCACCGTCTCCAGGGTGAGCGCAGGAACGGTCTGGCTCTCCAATTACATCACCGCCACCGGAGGCACTTTAAATGACTCCCTCACTTTTTTCACCCCCTCAAGTTTCTCAGGAAACACCACCATCACCGGTGGGTCCCTGAAATTCGTCCAAAACTCCAGCTCCCTTAACATTCTCCCAGATACAAGCCTGGTCGTCTTCGGTGCGGACAACGCAACGCCCGGAATGGGCAAACAAACCGCAGGGGGCCGCCTCGAGTATCAGGGCGCAACCTCCAGCGGCATCGAAACCGCGGGCTCCCTCACCCTTAACGCAGGCGCGGCAAGCATCGCCGTCACCCAGGGGACTCTCCTCTTCGCAGGCACAACGCGCGCAGCCAACACCACCGCGAATTTTGATGTCTCCACAGGCACCATCGCTTTCTCCTCAATAAACAACTTCACGGACGGACAGCTTCTGGGCGGCTGGGCCACAACCACCAATTCAGGCACCGTGCAATTCGCCAAAATTCTCGATGGCGGCGGTTGGGGCTACTACCTCACTCCCATTGCGTACGGAACCTCTTCCAACCCCTATGTAAACTCCGGAATGTGGTCCAGTTCCAAAAACTACAACCTTTCGGGACTTCTGCTCTCAGGGGGCACCACCACCGTTGGAGAGCAAGTGGCCAACACCCTCAAAATCACCGATGGCGGCACCCTGCATCTGGGCGGCACTTTGACCCTGCAAACAGGCGGCCTCCTCTTTGAGAACTCGGGAGGCGCCGCCTTGATCGACGGGGCAACCCTGGGCGCAAGCGGGATGGAATTAATCGTCTCCACCGTTGGCAACGCCCCCTCCAATGCGCTGGTCATCAACTCGCCCATCGGGTCCGGTTCTGCCTCGCTCAATAAATCCGGCGATGGTCTTCTCGTGCTGGGCGGGTCGAGCGCTTACACCGGAGACACGGTCATCAACGCAGGCTCCCTGCGTCTGGTGGGCGGCTCCGCCAAACTGGGCTCACCGGTGGCCGCTACCGGCCTTGTCCTTCGCCAGGGAGCCACCCTCGATTTCTTCAATGCAGGCACTCTCACCAATGTGTACACCGGTTCCCTCAACTCAGGCTCCTTCAATCTAATCACCCTGGGCTCCCTGACAGGTGCAGGGGTGCTTTCCGCCAGTAGCGGCACAGTGCTCGTTTCCCTCGGAAGCGCTTCTTCCACTGGATCGAGTGTGTTTACAGGGCTCATTACCGACTCGGGAGCTACGCTGGGGCTCGTCCGCAATGCGGGCTCCCCCAGCGCCACCTTACTCCTTGCAGGAAGCAACACCTACAGCGGTCCGACAATTCTAAACAACGGCGTACTTGCAGTGACTAATCTCGCAGACGGCGGCCAGCCCAGTTCCATCGGCAAATCCCCCAACGCCGCCTCCAATCTGGTCTTCAACGGGGGTACCCTGCAATATACCGGCTCCAATGCCTTCTGGATGCAATCCACGCAGACGCCTTCCGTCGCGATTCAACGCCTCTTCTCGCTTGCGGGAAACGCCTCCATCGACTCCAGCGGGAACTACGGCGCAAGCAGCCTCACGGCGGGTGCCCCAAACAACGCTGCGCTGGTCTTTGCCAACGCCGGTTCCATTGATTTTTACGGCACCTCCTCCCACACCCTCACCCTCACAGGCACGTCCTTGGGCGATAATGCCCTCCTTTCCACCCTCCACGACGGCACCACTGCTTCCGGCTCCCTCTCGGTGACCAAAGCTGGAGGGGGCATGTGGATTTTAGCGGGTAGCAACACCTATTCAGGCTCCACGAACATCACCGCCGGCATCCTTCAGGCCACCACCGGCACCTTGGGAGCCGGCATTCCGAGTTCCAGTACGATCGTCTTGAACGGGGGCACTCTTCAAACAAGCGGCTTCCTCACCCTGCCCGTGGGCACCGGCCCGGGCTCCCTCTTGTTCGCCGGCACCATTTCCGGACTTTCCGCGTCCACAAGCAAACTCACAGTCAATCTCAACGGGGGCTCCTCCGCCTCCATCAACATAGGCGGCTCTCTTGTGCTCAGTTCTGCCACGGCTCTGGCGGATGTAGAAATCCAGAACGCTCTGGACCTGACCTCGGCCGGAAAAACCATCACCGTCAACGACAACACGGACACCACCTTCGACTTTGCCACCATCAGCGGCAAGATCTCCGGAGGCACCCTCACTGCCGGAAGTATTGCCCTGAATAAGAACGGAACAGGCCTGCTCATTCTCAGCGGTTCCAATAATTACTCCGGAAGCACCTCCTTCAACACGGGATTCCTAGTCGTTAATTCCATTGGAGGTTCCGCCGCCACCTCTTCGCTTGGCGGTCCCGCAACCGCTTCCACGGGATCACTCATTCTGAACGCAGTCAACCCTGTGACTTATGTCGGAAGCGGAGAAACCGCCAGCCGCCCCATCTACCTCGCTGTCTCCGGAGCAATTGACGCCTCCGGTGGCGGCGCCTTGGTGCTCTCGGGCTCCTTCCTTGGAACAAGCGGGAAACTCCTGAACCTCAGAGGTTTCAACTCCGACATGAACAGGATTACCAGCCAGTTCACCGACCTCTCCTGGATCAATAAAAGCGATGGAGGCACATGGGTGCTGGATCCCCAAGCAGGCCCGAATACATTCACCTCCATCTCTGGTTTGACGGTCAGCGGTGGTCTCTTGGGACTCACTGCGAATGGTCTCGGCACCAGCGGGACCTTGAATCTGGCAGGCGGAGGCATCTTTGCCTATAATGGCCCTCTGACAACAGGAACCGCGGCGACCGTCAACATTACGAACACCAGCACCGTCGTGGGCCACTACTCGGTCAGCTTTCCAACCGGGCTCAGGCTCTCGAGTTCTCAAACGATTAACAACTATCTGGATCCCGGCGCCACTCTCAATCTGGGCAGCCTGATCGTCACCAACACAGGCGGTGCCACTATTCTGAACGTCAGGGCGAGCGCCGACACCCTAGTCCCGGGACTCATCACCAACTCGGGAACGTCCTGGTCAACCGGACTGAACATTCTTAACACCAACAACGCCAAAGTCGTCCTGAGCGGCAGCAACACCTTCAGCGGGGGGGTCACCTTGGCACAAGGGATTCTCGCCCTCGACAACCCCTGGTCCTCCCCCACGGAAAGCGCGCTGGGGAAAGCCGCAACCACAAACACACTCACGCTCAACGGTGGCACTCTGCTTTCAAACTACGCGACCACCGTTTTCAACCCCATCACCGTGGGGACTGACCCCATGACCTTCGGAGGCACGCAAAACCTCACCCTCAATGGGACCGTGACCATGACCGCCACACGCGTTCTCCAAAACGACCTCCCTCAGGGCGCGTCGCTCACGCTTGCGGGGTCCCTGAATGTCTCCGCGGGCCAAACCCTCACATTGCAGGGCGCTGGAAATACCATCCTCTCTGGCATGCAAACAAACGGGGGCATCACCTATCAGGGAAGCGGCACCCTCACTCTGAGTGGCACCCATACGATGAACTTCCCCCTGACCATCAACCGCGGTTTGGTGATTCTTACCGGCGTCAATGGCGGTACCCTTGCCGGGGTCGGCTCCCTCATCGCAGGTCCGCCTTCCATCAGCATCTACGACGGAGGCACCCTCCGCTGGGATGATTCTGCCGGCGCAAACAGTGTCCCTCGCATCGGCAGCGGCACTCTTTTTAACAGTTACGCCGGCTCCATAGAATACATCCCGACGGCCTCCGGCGGTTCCATTTCTCTGGGCGCACTTACCGTATTTAATGCCGCCACTAGAGTCCGCGTGGCCGGCGGTGGCGGCGGCACGTTGAGCTTCGGCAACCTGGCCTTTTCAGGCACAGCCCCCTCCCTGGACCTCACCAACATCGCAAATTTAGGTGTTGCAGGAGGCAATCAACTGCTTGCCTCAAGCACGGGCAACCTGAGCGTGTACAACGGTATCGCTCCGAAAGTATTTGTCGGCACGGAGTTCGCCGCCTACTCCCCCACCACCGGCTTTGGCCCCTCCGACTCCGGAACCTATACAACCTCCTTCGCTCCCGGAGGTGTGAGTGTGAACGGCAGCCTGACCGGTTCCGGAACAATCACGACGTCAGGTTCCTGGAACGCGCTCAAATTGACCGGGGCGAGCGTTTCCGCTCCGGGAAGGAACCTGAGTTTAATCTCAGGCGCGCTGCTTGCCACCGGAGGCACAAACGTACTGGATGCGGCCCAATTGACTTCGAGCACGGATATGTTCGTGCAAGTCACCGCCGGAGGCTCCCTGCTCGTGAATACTGTCAATTTAGGGGGGGTAGCGTTTGTCAAAGCTCAAGATGGCACCCTCCAGCTCAACGCCAAAAGCCTCATGGGTTCCACCTCGATTCTGGGCGGCACCGTGCTCCTCAACGGAGGACTCAACACCCTGCAACCCGGCGGCGCCCTGCAGATGAACGGCGGTATCCTGGATCTGCGTGGAAACTCTCAATATATCGGCACGTTGAGTTCACCGGGGTTGATGCCGGTTTCTAACAGCATCATCACCAACGGAGCGGGCAGCGCGAGTGTGGCGTTCGTAAGCAACACCTCCTCCGCAACCAAGTTTGGCGGACAGATCACCGATACCGGAGGGCGCCTCTCCTTTGCAGCGCTTGGCAGTGGCGCCCTCACGCTCGAAAACACGCAGACCTATACCGGACGCACGGTGAGGTCGGGCAGTACGCTGTCACTTGAAAACAATGCGACGCTTCCCACCACAAGCGCCTTGGAACTCAACAATGCCACGCTTTCCCTCAACAACAGTTCCTCCACTCAAACCGAAATCAACGACCGGGTCAATAACAACGCACCCGTGACGCTGCGCTCTGGGGGAATCCTGCTTAATGCCCGCGCCGCCTCGGATACAAAGGAAACCCTCGGGCCCCTCACCGTTGCAACGGGCGACAACTCCCTGCAGGCGACCTACAATACCGGTAATGGAAACTTCTATTCGGCGGAACTCACTTTCGGCACGCTGACCCGAAGCCCAGGTACCACGTTAAACTTCCTCGGGACGGCAGCAAACGCGGGCAATCTTGGAAATCAGGGAAATGCGAGCCGGATCTCCTTCACTGCTCCCCTGCAAACGCTGCCCTTCGGAGC
>CANJPY010000023.1 GCA_947476255.1 Chthoniobacteraceae bacterium
GACAGTTCGATTTGAAAGAGGTCGGGTTGGGCGGAGGATGGTGTTGCTTTAGGCTTCATCGATTTTGCCAGTTTTTTGAGGCTTTCGACACGATTGCAGAGCAAATCTCATGCCGAATTAAATCTTAAACAAAACAACGGGAGTAGCTTCTGCGCTTATTCAGGATCGACGCATTTAGGATTATTGGTTCAGCCGCTTCCCTCGGGAACGACCTATCGGATTGCGCAACCAGATTGGAGAGCCCCCCATCTTACGACTTCAACGGGTTCTTAGCGAAGTCCGTCTCACTGACTTCTACGCCGGCAATTGAGCTGAACGCAGTGCCTATGCCTGCGTCTCCTACGAGAGTGCGCAGAACTGCAACCCGCTGTCAGCCCTGCACCCCCAGTACGCTCCATAAGGCGATTGAATTGCTTGGAAATACCGCCTTTTCCACTTCCACTCTTCCCCGCAAGACTAGGAAAGACGCGAGCCTTACCCATACCACGCGTTCTTGCTTCCAGCCATTCACGAAGGTCAGAGTGAAAAGGCACACCGATGCTCTTCCCAGTTTTTGAAGTTTTGGTCTTTAGAAACCAAGTATCATCGCTACCCGTGTCGATAGAGCCCCAAGTCAGGTTTGTGAGGTCACCCCGTCGCAACCCAGTGTTGATCCCCACAAGAACAGCTCCATCCCCGTCGCTTAATAGAGTAGAGAGACGAGGATGGTTTGCGGCCACAACCACTCCTTGTCCTCCTCTCCCCCTCATCGAACCGGACGGGCGGATTTCCCGCATCCGGCTCTCGGGGGCTGTTCTCCGGTTTGCTTCATTTGCATTGCCGTGTGGCGTTCGTGGGGAAACGAGTCAGACCGTATTGCTCATGCAGGCGTTCGTTTCGATACTGCGGCCCGTAATGCGCCCGGCTTGGCGTGGGTGAAAATGGCTTATATTCCTGGTGCGGAATGGTGGTTGGATTCATCCGGCGGCTTCCCCAAGTTTTAGCAGGCGGCGAGGTTATTAACAGCCTGCCGGGCATGAGCTGGGGGAACCGCCCCGCCCGCAATCTATTAATAACCTCGGGACACCTATACGGTTTAGGCTTACTGGGCCACGCCTCCGGTGCGCAACTGTCAGGCTACGGTTTCGAGGCCTTTGCCGCTGCCGTAATACCGCCCGGCAAGCAGGCTCCACAACCACTTACAAAAAAGTCGTTCCCCTTGTCGTCCACAAGGATGAAGGCAGGGAAATTTTCGACCTCTATCTTCCAGACAGCTTCCATTCCCAACTCTGGATACTCGAGCACCTCGACTTTTTTAATATTCTCTTTGGCCAGAATAGCCGCAGGCCCGCCGATGCTCCCGAGATAAAAGCCCCCATGCTTTTTACAGGCCTCCGTGACCTGATTGCTCCTGTTTCCTTTCGCAAGCATAACCATGGAGCCTCCCAAAGACTGGAACAACTCCACATATGAATCCATGCGACCTGCCGTTGTGGGGCCGAAACTTCCCGAGGCATAACCCACGGGGGTCTTAGCCGGACCGGCGTAGTACACAGGATGTTGTTTAAAATAGTCTGGAAGTCCCTGCCCCGCGTCGACACGTTCCTTGAGTTTTGCATGCGCAATATCGCGGGCAACAACCAGCGGACCATTCAGGAGCACACGCGTTGTCACAGGGTGCTTGGAGAGCTCGGCGAGTATCTCAGCCATTGGTTTGTGCAGGTCGATGTGCACAGCGTTGTCGCCCTTGAGAACCCGCGAAGACTCGGGAATAAACCGACCGGGATTCACTTCCATCTGCTCCAACCAGATCCCGTCCTTGTTGATCTTGGCCTTGATATTCCGATCCGCCGAACACGACACGCCCACGCCCACCGGGCAACTCGCCCCGTGTCTCGGAAGACGAATGACGCGGACGTCCAGGGCAAAGTATTTGCCGCCAAACTGGGCGCCGATTCCTGTGGTCTGCGCAAGTTTAAGCGCAAGCGCTTCTGCCTCGAGATCCCGGAAAGCGCGGCCATGTTCGTTGCCGGTCGTAGGCAGATCATCCAAATACTTGGCGGAAGCAAGCTTCACGATTTTCAGACAGGCTTCCGCACTGGTGCCTCCAATCACAAAAACAAGATGGTACGGCGGACACGCAGCTGTTCCGAGAGACCTCATTTTTTCGAGAAAGAACTTCTCCAAAGACTTGGGATTCAGCAACGCCTTGGTTTCTTGATACAGAAAAGTTTTGTTCGCTGAACCGCCTCCCTTCGCCACGAAGAGAAATTTGTACTCATCACCTTCACTCGCGTACAGGTCGATTTGCGCCGGCAGGTTGGTGCCGGTGTTCACCTCGTGAAACATATCGAGCGCCGCCGTCTGAGAGTAACGCAAGTTCTCCTGCGTATAACAGTCGTAAACGCCCTGCGAGATCCAGTCTGCGTCATTGGCTCCCGTCCATACCTGCTGCCCCTTTTTTGCAACTACAGTGGCGGTCCCAGTATCCTGGCAAAAAGGAAGAATACCTTGGGCGGAGATCTCTGCATTTTTGAGCAGGGTCAACGCGACGTACCTGTCGTTTTCAGAGGCCTCGGGATCTTCAAGAATCGCAGCTACTTGTTTCAGATGCTTTTCCCGGAGCATGAAGGAACAGTCGTGCATGGCCTGTCGTGCCAGAAACGAAAGCACACTGGGCTCAACCTTTAAAACGGGTTTCCCCTCAAACTCCGCAACACTCACTCCCTCCTTGGAGAGAAGTCGGTAGGAAGTTGAATCTGAGCCAATGGGAAAGGGTTCTTGATAAAAATAAGCGGGAGTCGCCATGGAAAGACCCTACCGAATGAAACGCCAGTGTGACCACTATTTCTGCTCGCCCGACTGCCGATAATCTCGGGACCGAAGGATAAAACTCGCGCTGAGGGCTGCGCGGCTGCGCACGAGTGAACCCACCACCATAATCCGCCAGGTAGGTTCGCTTTGTGGTGGGGTGCCGAAAGATCACAAGCGAACCCAGATTACTGGAATAGATCTCGAGCTCAAAGAAATCCTTTGGAAACCAGTCGGGAGCCGGAATCGCAAGCTTCCAGCGACTGTTCCATAAGCCTTGCCCTAAGCGCTGGTCGATTCTTCAAAAAGATCAGCACAGTCGCTGACTCTCGCTAGCCTGCGCGCTTGGAAAAGGGTAAAATTTGACGCATGACCCCTGATGGACTGATCGCCGTGACTCCGCGCCACTCTGTACGTCTGGCGCAGGAGTATCACCATCTCGTCTTCCACCCTCCGGGCAATGACTTCGTGGTACGCACCCTTGCCCATCGGAGCGCGGGGGGGATGCCCCTCATGGCCGCAGAATTAGTCCTCGCTGGGAGTGAAACGCGCGCCAAGTACCCCCTCACTGAAACCTACCCGCTGCACTTTCGAAAAACCTACTTTCCTGCGAGTCTCCATGGGGATCCTCAAGTAGAATTCGAGCGCCAATCCCGTGCATCTGAACTACTTCCCGTCCCTCCTCCGCTTGGTTGGTCTCCCCTCACCTTTCGAAGCTGTTTTCTGCCGGGAAAACCGTACGACCGCATCTCCCCTTTTGGTGTTGAGCCAGAGGAGGCAAACATTCAGGTGGCGCTGGGACTGGAATTAGCGGCAGCGGCAGGACTGTGGCATCTTCTGGCGCAGGCGTTTTCCCACGTCAATACCCTGCATGAGTCAGGTTTTATCCATGGGGATTTGGAGCTCCACAACCTTATCATGTGTCCCTCGCCCCTGGAAATTCACCTGATTGACTTTGAAAACGCGCGCGACAAACACGAACTCAGCGATTCTCTTTGGAACACACGCTGCGCCAAAGACCTTCGCCTGATTTTGAGGGAAGCCGTATACGTGCAATGCCGGCTCGGAGCACAAACCGGCTCCATGGCCGAAGCAGTCCAGCGCAATTTCGACGCGCTCTTCAACTCCCCGAACCTTTTCCGGCGCGCCATCCAACGGCAGGCCGGCCTCTAAGACTGACATTCGCACGTCCAACCCGCTTCCCAAGGTTCCAGCGCCTATCACAAGGTGAAAATGCGCAGCGCAGGGAATTCTCAGGTGCAGACTGACTTCTCTTGCGTTAGTCAAAGGTGTTATTAGTGTTCCCCACCTGCTCCATGAAAATTCAGTTACGCGATTTTTTTCTCCTCGCCGCCACCTTTGGCGCCGCGAACATTTCAAGCACAAACTCGATTGCGCAAACACCTTCAGCAAGCGCCTTCATCGTCATTGACCATCACAGCGGCCATGTGCTTAAGGAATTTAACGCGAATAAAAAGCTTCAAGTTGCAAGCCTCACGAAGATTGCAACAGCAGTTGTTGTTTTAGATTGGGCGAACGCGAGCGGACAAAATCTAGATCAACTCGCGACAGTTCCAACCCTCCGGCCCGAACTTGCAAATACTCAGGGTATCCAGTGGTCACCAGGAGACCGAGTCTCCCTGAAAGACCTTTTATACGCGGCCCTGTTGCAGTCGGACAATGTCGCGGCCGAAACTCTTTCCTCGCACGTAGGGCGAGCACTTTCCGGGGGCAAGGACCCGGAATTACACGGGCTTTCCTTCATATCTCAAATGAATGCTCTGGCACGCAAACTGGACATGTCTGACACCCGTTTCCTGAACCCACACGGACTCGAAAGTCTTGAGCGTAAATTGCCCTACTCTACCGCCGAAGACATCGCCAAGCTGAGCGCGTATGCGATGAGCAATCCAGCGTTCTTATTTATAGTGTCGCAGAAAGAACGGAAAATAACCCTCCAGAAGGCGGACACTTCCAAACTAGACTACAAGCTCGTCAATACGAACCAACTCGTCGGCAAAAGCTCCATCGACGGCATCAAAACCGGCACCACCAAACGCGCGGGCGAGTGTGTGGCCATCTCGGCGGCACGGTCCCCTGAGACGCGCAAAGACGGGGCAACGTTCTTTATCACCCCGCGCAGACTCGAAGTCGTTGTTCTCGGCTCAAGCAACCGTTTTCCAGAAGCGGAGGCTTTGCTTCAAGAAGGATGGACGCAACATGAAGCCTGGGTGGCAGCAGGCCGCCCCGAGACTCCACGTCCTCAAAAACGCTCCAAACTGGGTTTCTAAACAAATTCGAGAGCAACCCGGTTCTCCTCGACCAATTCAAGCCTCTCCAATTCTTGAGAGAAACGCGCCAATCCTGCGCGCTCAGGCGCTCCAAGTTGAAAGCGGATGTGCTCTCTTAAATATCGGGTCGCAAAGGCTTCCCCGAAATCTGTGTCGGCTCCCGCGATTTCGGAAATCGCTCGCTGCCCCGCTTCCGATACAGCTCGGAATGCATCCGCAACATGCGGGGCGCAGGCAAGACCGCGCCGCAACACCCAGACAGCATACACAAACGGCATGCCCGTCCAAGCCGTCCACTGCTCCCCTAAATCCCAAAACTGCACCCCGTCCCCCGCCCTCTCCGACTCCATCCGGCAAGCGATGGCCTGGTTGCCAATCAGCAGACGTCCAAGAGCAGAGTTTGTCTGATTACCCGCACTCTCGGGAAGCAGCGCCACGCGCCGCTTCCACACCCCCGAAGCCAACACCTGAAAAAGATGAATCGACGTCAAGGAAGCAGGGTCCGCAGTCACAGCCACCAGCCCCTCGATCGGTCGCTGATGCGCCACAAAGACCGAATAC
Organism: Chthoniobacteraceae bacterium; assembly: GCA_947476255.1. Lineage (GTDB taxonomy): Bacteria > Verrucomicrobiota > Verrucomicrobiia > Chthoniobacterales > Chthoniobacteraceae > Chth-196. The sequence continues at coordinate 5,643 of CANJPY010000023.1, forward strand.
ACGGGCCCGGCACTGCCAATTCCCACCCCATCCACCACAAGATACCTCTCCGGCGTACGCAATAACTCCACCACAGGAACCAGCGCTGCATCCAAATCGCCCGCACGCAAGCGCGCCGCAAGCTGACTCGGGTGGGCCAGTGCGATGTCTGGCAACCCGTGAATCAACGGCCGGCTGTTGAGGTATTGCACGCAACCGATCCTCAATCCCGCAAGAGGGTTCGGACGTTTCATGCGCTTGCGGGCGCTCCCGCACGCGGCACCTTGGGCTGCGCCGCAGCACCAGACGGGCTCAACCGTCTGTACCACGTGTCACGAGGCACAGGATCGCGTCCCGCCTCGCGGATCGCTTTTTCAAACGCGCCCTGGCTCTGTCCCAAAGGGGTCTTGGCGCCTGCCATGTGAAAGATCTTTTCCTCCATGATCGTTCCATGCAGATCATCCACTCCGTAATTGAGCGCCAAAGCCGCCAGAGGCAGGCCAAAACTGATCCAGTAGGCCGTGATGTGCTCGAAATTATCCAGGTAAAGGCGGCTTACGGCAAGGGTCCGCAGTTCGTCCGCCGCTGTGGTGGGAGGAATGTGCGCCAGCGCCGTGGTTTCCGGCACGAAGGCGAAGGGAATGAAGGCGGTGAAGCCGGCCGTGCGGTCCTGCAGGCCGCGCAACAAACGAAGATGCTCCACACGCTGCTCCAGCGTTTCGACATGTCCAAAAAGCATGGTCGCCGTACTCCGCATCCCCATCCCATGCCATGCCTCATGCACCTCCAGCCATTCCTCCGCCGTTTCCTTCCCCCGGCAAATGCGGTCCCGCACCCCCTGATCAAATATCTCCGCGCCCCCACCGGTCAAAGCTCCGAGACCGGCCTTCTTGAGCAGACCCAGGGTTTCCTCCAGGGGTTTCTTGAAAATACGGTCCGCCAGATGACGTATCTCAATGGCTGTAAAAGCTTTGAGAAATAAATTTGGATCCAAAGCGCGCAGCGTTTCCAGCAGCTCCAGGTACCAGGAAGCGGGAAGCGTCGGATGCAAACCGCCCACCATATGCACCTCGGTGATCCCATGTTCCAAGCCGGTCTTTACCTTCCCCGCGATTTCCGCAATCGAGAGTTCAAAGGCATGGGCATCGCGTTTTTTGGCGCTAAAGGCACAGAACTGGCAGGAAAGAATACAAAGGTTTGAATAGTTGACATACAGATTGCGGATGTATGTCGCCACGTTCCCGTTTTTGCGTTCACGCAGAATATTAGCAAGGATCCCGAGCGCATTCAGATCGGGGTGTTGAAAGAGAAACAGGGCGTCCCCTTCCGTGAGCCGGACCCCGGCAAGCACCTTGTCGTAAATGGGCCGCAGATCAGGCGGCAGGAGCCGTGCTGCCGAGGGTGAAAACGAATCCATAGAAGTAAAAATCGCGGTTGCAAGGGCCTTGCGCGGGCCCCGGCGCTTCTCCTTTACGAAGTCAAAGCTGCGCGCTCATTTCCAAAACCACCTGTCTTTTCGAGGAAATAATCGTAGCCGCCAGGAAAGGGCGTCACCGTCCCGTTGTTCACATGCAAGACCTTGGTGGCAAGCTTGCGGATGAAATGGACGTCATGCGAAATAAAGATTAGGGTGCCCTCGTAGTGCTGGAGGGCCAGAATCAGGGACTCCACCGTATGAATATCCAAGTGCGTGGTGGGCTCATCCATGAGCAGCAGATTTGGGGGATCCACAAGGAACTTGATCAGGTTGAGGCGCGTCTTTTCGCCGCCGCTCAGCACGGATGTTTTTTTGTAAATATCATCCTTCCGAAACAGGAAGCTTCCCAAAATCCCGCGGGCCTCGTTTTCAGCGAGCGTCGGAGCCGTATCCATGACCTCCTGTAACACGTTTTTCTCCGGGTCCAGCGTGGCCGCTCTGTGCTGACTGAAATACCCCAGCTTCACGTTCAGGCCGAGCCTGCACTCGCCCTTCTGATACGCCAACACGCCCGCGATGATCTTCATGAGCGTGCTCTTGCCCGCACCATTTGGCCCCACCAACACCGTGCGCTCGTCCCGCTCGATGTCCAGATTCAGTCCGCGATAAACAGGGAATTCTCCGTAAGCCATGTGCAGGTTCTCAATGGCCACCACTTTGGCCCCACTGCGCACGGGTTGCGGAATGATAAAGCGGAACGGCTTGCGTGGCGCGATGGGCTTCTCCACCAACTCCATGCGCTCAATCTGCTTGAGCTTGCTCATGGCCTGCGAAGCCTTCGACGCCACCTGGCGGAAACGGTCGTAAAACTCACGCAGTGCTGAAATCTCCTTCTGCTGGTTTTTATAGGCCGTGTTCTGTCGTTCGTACGCCTCCTCCCGCTGCTCAAGGTAGGCGGTATAGTTCCCCTTCCACTCAAAGAGTTGGCGCTCTGAAATCTCAAAAACGTTCTCCACGATTTCGTCCATAAACTGGCGGTCGTGAGAGATCAGCAAAACAGCGCCCGAGTAGGATTTAAGATAAGCCTGGAGCCACAGCAAGGAGACGAGGTCGAGGTGGTTTGTGGGTTCGTCCAGCATCAGGAGGTCCGGTTCCATCACCAGAAGCCGGGCCAAATGGGCGCGCATCACCCAACCGCCGCTCATTGTCCGGGCGGGCCGCTCGTAGTCACCATCCTTGTACCCAAGACCCGCGAGCATCTTTTTCGCCTTCGCATCCACCTTGGGATTCGTGAGGGCCTCGTGTTTTGCAGAAGCTTCCATGTACTCAGGGCCGTCCACTGTTCCCGCAGCTTCCAGCGCACGCAGCGTCTTTTCCAGAAGCGGCACTTCCGTGGCGCGACCCGTGGCGATATCGAGAACGGTTTCATCGCCAACGGCTTCCGCTTCCTGCGGCAAAAATCCCACCATCGTCCACGGATCCCTCTCCACCGTGCCCGAATCAGGTTCGTCTTTGGCAAGAATGATCGAAAACAGCGTGCTCTTTCCCGCTCCATTCGGCCCCACCAAGGCGACACGCTCGCCGTAGTTCACCTGCATGGAAGCATTTTCAAACAGCACGTTGCCCCCATGGGACTTTTTGAGATTGCGAATGGTAAGCATGGAATAAACGGCCCTGTACTATGCGCGGGCTCTGGAACGGATTCAACGGGAGAAATAACAAAGCGCAGGGGCGGGAAATCTGGGAGCGCGTCTCCTCCCAATTCGACCGGACACAAAGCAAAGAAGAAGTCCCACCCGGCTGGCCACGGTTGGCCACGGTTGGCCACGGTTGGCCACGGTCGGCCACGGTTGGCCACGGCTGGCGATTTTCACCCCCCGTGTTCCTTACGGCTTCAAGGAATCCTGCAGACTGGGATGCAGCTCCCAAGAAGCATCGGCCTCTCCCCCTGCACTCCGAATCGCTTGGGTCACCATCGCCCTGCGCTCCTCCGGTAACTGCCACCGCTCCCGCACCTCTGGCAGAAGCCCCAGAAGCGGATCGAAATAGACAAACCACTGGCCGGGTTTCACGGCTGGACTCGTGAAAACGGAGATTCCATGAGTGCGGTCGTAAAACTCATACGAATGAGCGTCACGCTTCCCGCCACCCCCCATCGTATCCACAACAAATGCAGGCGTATGAAACCCAGCCGTCGTTCCGCGCACCCTCTTTTCCACGTCCAGTCCCTCGGCCAGAGACGTCCGCAGATCCTCCACGCCGGGCACCATATCGTGAAAATACACGTAATACGGTTGAATGTTCACGTATCCCAACCGCTTCACGAGAAGCTGCATCTGGGAGGCGTTGGAATTAACTCCGCTCTGCAGCACCGTCTGGCACCGAACCGTGATCCCCCGCTCCACCAGCAAATTCATCGCACGCTGCGTACAATCCACAATCTCGTGCGCGCTGTTAAAATGCGTGTGGACGACCGCCGTTTTGTGCAGGCGCCGGGCAAGTTCCACAACGCGCGTCAAGGCATCCGTCCAGCGCGCGTCCGAGAGGATCTTTTGCGGCATGACGCACAGTCCCTTCGTCGCAAACCGAATCCGGCGCACGTGCCCGATTTGGAGCAACCGGCTCCCAATCGCCTCAAGGTGGTCAGCGCGCAGGTTGTACGCGTCACCGCCGCTAATCACAATATCCTCAAGTGCCGGCGTTGCTTCAATGTACGCAAAAGCTTGATCCCAGCGCGTCTGGTTCGCGTGCAACTTCAACTTTTCCGCTACCAACTCGGTATCCGCCCCCACGGCATAGGAACGCGTACAAAAACGGCAATACACAGGACACGTGTCCACAGGGAGAAAAAGCGCCTTGTCCGGATACCGGTGCGTGAGTCCGGGCACCGGCGAATCCCGTCGCTCCTCCAGCGAATCCAACTGCAGCATCGGATGGTCCGGCTGTTGCGTGGAGCGCAGGGGCAAAAACTGGGTCCGAATTGGATCCGTTTCGGGATTCTCCCAGTCGATCAGGCTCAGAAGATGCGGAGAAATCCGCAAAGCCATCGGTGCGTTTCGAATACCCGCCGAAAGATCCTCATGGAAGCGCTCCCCCACCAGCCCACCCAAAGTGCGACGCAACTGCTCCACACTCGTGACTGTCGCACGCTGTTGAAATTGATGCGACTCAAACTCAACCGCTTCGATCTTCTCAAACCCAGGGATCACTTTCCAGTAGTCGCCCCCCTTTAAGATCCGGTGGTTTTCCTCAACTTGCATCGCAACTCCTTTTGAGCACGTTGCTCCCGAACCAGCAAAAACGCCGGTCGGGGAAAGGTGCCACACATCGAAAGACGAAAACGCCCGTAACCATCGGAAGCTTAGCTTGAGTCAAAGGAAGCACGGGCGTCAATAGAGGGGGGGGAGAAACTCGCGCGGAAAAAAACTTCCGAAACACCATATCCTCGGGCATGACATCCCCGCAACAAACTATAGCACAACACTAGCGTTTGCTGTGTAATGTGACCCATCAATTTCTCCCACCCAACCCCATGGTTGTCGCTCAACTAGGCAAACTCACTCTAAATACCGTTTCTGCGACAGGACGCTGGGCGCTTTTCTGCGGCCGCTCCCTCGCCTGCATCCGTTCGGGAGGAGAGCTCGGAGCGAGAATCGTGCGGTCCGTTTTTGAACTCGGCGTACGCTGCGTCCCAGTCATTGCCATCGTGTCGGCTTTTGCGGGCTTGGTCCTCGGCCTCCAAGGCCACTACGTGCTCGCGCGCTTTGGGGCCTCCGGAATGCTGGGAACCCTTGTGTCCCTGAGCTTGTGCCGTGAATTGGGACCTGTGCTTGCCGCTCTCATGATCGCAGGCCAGGCCGGTACAGCTCTGGCTGCGGAGTTGGGCATCCAGCGTTCCACAGAGCAAATTGATGCGATTGAACTCATGGATGTTTCTCCTGAAGGGTTCCTTGCCGGAGCCCGTCTGGTCGCCTCCTTGCTTGTTTTCCCCGCACTCACCTCCCTTTTTGTACTCATAGGCGTCACCGGAGGATGGCTTTCGGGCTGCATTCTCATGCCTCAAGATTCGGACGCATACTGGTCGGCAGTTCATGAGGCGCTCAAAAGCCGCGACGTGTTTGAATGCCTCATTAAGGCTCTGGTTTTCGGTCTTTTAACAACCTCCCTCTGCGCGTATCAGGGTTTTAATGCGCACCGTTCTGGCGAGGCTGGCGCCCGCGCCGTTGGAGTCGCCACGGTCCGGGCCATCGTTCTCTCCAGCATCGCCATCTTAGCCGCTGACTATCTCATCACTGCCGCTCTCCTGTGAACCCGTCCCCGAATCCAGTAGCGGCTCCCATTCTGGAGATTTCGCATCTTAAAAAATCCTTTGGCCCCCGGGAAGTCTTGCGGGACGTCTCTTTCAGCGTTCCAGCGGGAGCGATCCTGTCCATCTTGGGACGCAGTGGCACGGGTAAGTCGGTTCTCCTCAAGTGTATCGTTGGCCTGCTCAAGTCCGATGCTGGCGACGTTTCCTACAAAGGCAGTTCCCTCGCAAACCCTTCGGCTTTGAGTGCTCTCCGCCAAACCGCAAGCTACGTTTTTCAGCAAAACGCCCTGTTTGACTCCTCGACCGTCTACGAAAACGTTCTCCTCCCCTTGCAGGCACGCCGCCGCGGCACGCGCGCCGAGTGGGACATGCGGGTGCGCTCGATCCTTGGCCGTCTTGAGTTGGCGGATGCGGCACAGCGGTATCCGTCGGAACTCTCCGGTGGAATGCAAAAACGCCTTGCGGTGGCGCGTGCGCTCGTGACCGACCCGGAGCTCGTCTTTTTTGACGAACCCACCGCCGGACTGGACCCCCTCAGACGCAATGCGGTTTTTGAAATGATCGCCAAGCTCCAGCAGGAGAGCAAATTCACGGCAATCGTTGTCACCCACGACGTTCAGGAGGCACTGGTGGTCAGTTCTCGTATTCTCTGGCTCGATGCCGGCGACGTTCGTTTCGAAGGCACGTCTGCGGATTTCAGCGAATCCAGAGACCCCGACATTTGCGCATTCCGAGACAACATTGAAGCCTTGCGGGAGGCCGTGCGTTCCATGCAAACTAATGCAGCTCACTAATTCATCAAATTCATGAAAAGCACCTCTCTGGAAAGAATAGTTGGGCTCTTTGTTTTGGCCGCCATCGGCTGCATGAGTTTCTTCGCACTCAAGCTGGGTTCCCTAGATCTGCGGCCCACAGAAACGTATTTGATTGAGGCACGGTTCTCGAATGCCTCCGGGCTCATCGTTGGTTCCCAGGTTTCTGTCGCCGGTGTACCCATTGGAACCGTCACTGAGATGAAACTTGCAAAAGACTTCTCTGCTATTGTTGGAATGCGAATCAGAAAACCCTATTTCCTTCCGACTGATTCCATTGCCTCCATCCGCGGGCACGGCCTTTTAGGAGACAAATACATCGCTCTTTCCCCCGGCGCCGAAGAGGAAGTCCTCAAACCCGGCGCACGCCTCACAGACACCGAGTCTGCCGTGGACTTGGAGTCTCTCCTGAGCCGCTTTGCCTTTGGAGCGATGCAGGGAGACAAGGCTGAAAAGAAAGAGGCCCCCAAGGCCCCCTAAGACACATTTCCGAGTCACCCGCTCACCGATTTGAATAGATTTATGTTTCTCAACAAATACTTCCCGGCCATCGTTGCGATCGTCGCACTAGCCCCAACAGGCGTGCAGGCGGCGCCCAGTGAATCTCCAGAGACAACTCTGAACCGGGGCCTTGCAGAGCTCCTGTCTTTAGTCAAAGGGCGGAACAACACCGACGCCGTTGAACTGGCAAAACGCGTGCGCCCCACTTTGGAGAAATTTTTCAACTTTGAGAGTCTCACTCGCAAAGCCTTGGGCGCGTCCTGGAAAGATCTCACACCAACCCAGCAAAACCAGGCGGTCAAGCTGTTCTCGGAGATCATTATCCGCAGCTACACCAGCAAGTTTGATCCAAGCAGTCAGATTGAAATCAATTTTTCCAAAGCTCTGGATCTCGGGCCAGGACGAAAAGAAGTTCCCGCCACAGCAAAATATCAGGGAACCATGGTTGCCGTTTCCTATCGCGTCGAAAGTGCTCCCGACGGCTGGCGCGTGTACGATGTCATTATTGAAGGGATCAGCCTTGCTTCGAATTATCGCGCTCAGTTTGAAGCGATCCGCCAAAAAGGCGGCGGAGACGCTCTCATCCGGTCCATGGAGGAAAAACTAAAATGATCACCCCTATGCGTTTTTCTTCAAATACAGGAAACTACGTCACTGCCTTCGTCGCCGTCTCCCTTCTCCTTCCGGGCGGTCAACTCCAGGCGGGTTCTTCCATCCGCGAAATCAAGACTCCGGCCGTCCCTAGCCATGGCCACAAACACCACAAACACAGCAAACACAGCAAACACAGCAAACACAGCAAACACGGCCACCACCATAAGACAACCAGACCCAAATTCCATCCCGTCGCCACCTTTGACGATCCTTACGGCGACGAACAGTTGCAACAGGCCTCAGATCCGCTCGAGAGAATCAATCGCGGCACGTTTGCTTTTAATGCTCAGTTTTACCGGTTTGTCACAAAACCGCTCGCAGAGTTCACCAATTTTATCCTCCCTCCTCCGGTGCGTACGGGTCTTGAAAACGTGGTTGAAAATCTCGAATCTCCCGTGCGCATCACCAGCAGCCTGCTTCAGGGAAAGATGAAAAGATCAGCCCAGGAAACGGGTAAACTTCTTGTGAACTCCACCCTTGGTGTCGGCGGCCTCTGGAAACCCTCCGAGCGCTTTCCGGAGCTCAAAAACATCCCAGGTGAAGACATGGGACAAACCTTTGGAGTCTGGGGCGTTCCCGCAGGTCCCTATCTGGTGGTCCCGATCCTCGGCCCCAGTTCAACGAGGGATTTACCGGGAAAAGCCGCAGATAGCTGCCTGAACCCAAGCTTCTGGCTGAGCGAACATGCCATCTCAAAAATCGCCGGTGCCTCCAAGGCCGTGATCGAAAACCCAAAACGCATGAGCGCCTACGACGACGCAACCAAGGATGCCTTGGATCCCTACATCTCCGTGCGGGAGTCCTTCACTAGCTACCGCAAAAAAGCCGTCGAAAAATAGCGTTCTTTTTTCGCAAGATCCGTCTCAAAAAGGGAGAGCGTTTCACCAGCACCCCCTCGGAGATGTCTTATCTTTCGTGCATTTCAGGTTGAGACATACCGGACAATGGGCGAGTTTAGTGTCATGTCCAAGACCCCGCCTTTCGATTCCATAGAAGATGTCCTTGCCGATATCCGCGCGGGCAAACTTGTCGTTGTCACCGATGACGCCGACCGTGAAAACGAGGGAGATCTGGTGCTGGCAGCGGAAAAAGTCACTCCTGAGGCCGTCAATTTCATGGCCACCCACGGCCGGGGACTTATTTGTGTGCCGCTTACAGAAGAGCGCGCAGACGAACTCGGACTCCAAAGAATGGTCTCCCAAAACCGGGAAAGCCACCGCACGGACTTTACGGTTTCCGTCGACGCCACCCATGGCATCACCACTGGCATCTCAGCGCATGACCGCTCCGCCACGATCTCCATTCTCGCAGACCCCCACTCCAAACCACAGGACCTCGTGCAACCCGGTCACATCTTCCCCCTCCGCGCCCGCGCAGGAGGGGTGCTCCGCCGCGCAGGCCACACCGAGGCTTCCGTGGACCTGGCCCGGATGGCCGGCCTCCATCCCGCCGGTGTTCTCTGTGAAATCCTGAACGCAGACGGCACCATGGCGCGCTTGCCCGAACTCATCGAGTTCAAGCAGCAGCACCAACTCAAAATGTGCAGCATTGCCGACCTCATCGCCTACCGCCGCACTCAGGAAAAACTCGTCGAGCGAGAACAAGTCATCCATCTCCCCACGGACTTTGGCGACTTCCAACTGCACCTCTACCGGAGCACCATCGATGGCGAACATCACCTCGCCTTGGTGAAAGGAGACCTCTCGAAGGCCGACGCCCCGCTCGTGCGCGTCCACAGCGAATGCCTCACGGGCGATGTTTTTGCTTCCAGACGTTGCGACTGTGGCTCCCAGCTGCAGCAGGCCATGCAGATGATTGAAACCGAGGGCTGCGGTGTGGTTCTCTACATGCGCCGGCACGAGGGACGCGGCATCGGACTCCCCGCCAAAATCCACGCCTACAAACTGCAGGAGAGCGGCTTGGATACGGTGGAAGCCAATCTGCGCCTCGGGTTCCCCGCAGAGTTGAGGGACTACGGCGTGGGCGCTCAAATTCTGGTGGACCTCGGCATTCATAAAATGCGCTTCCTCACAAACAATCCCAAAAAAGTCATCGGACTCGAAGGGTACGGTCTTGAAATCGTCGAACGCGTTCCTATCCACACCGCACCGAATCCCCACAACGTCGAATACTTGGCCACGAAGCGCTCCAAAATGGGCCATCTCATTTAGGCAGCCCGCTCCTTGAAGCAGCCTCCCAGACTCCACTCCAACTCTCTGGAGCCAAAGACACGCCTCGTTCTTCCAAGCCAGAAGCACGCCGGATGTTTCTGACATCCCGCGTTTTGCGTCACCGCTCCGGGCGCCATAAAACCCTCTCTTGGAAATTGAGTCGCGATTGGATTCCGTGCCAGCGTCTCTTTTGAAGAAACCGCAGCCACGTTTGTTCTCACCATTGGGTGCTTTTATTGCTCGCAATCCGAATTAAGATGCGGCTTCATCGCTGTCTCATTCGCCTAGGCTCCTGCTCCGCCTCCCCTCTGGAAGACACCCCCCCGTTCCAGAAAGCGCCAAACTCCTGTCCACATGCGCCACGCCATCTTCTTTTTTATCTTCTTCAGTGCTCGCCTTGGTCTGTCTGCCGCTGACGAAGCCAATCCCGACTTTAACCGGGATGTACGGCCCATCCTCTCCCAATATTGCTTTAAATGCCACGGCATGGATGACAAAAGCCGCAAAGCCAACCTGCGCCTCGACACACGCGAGGGAGCTTTAAGCATCGCCAAGTCCGGTGAAAAAGCAGTGGTCCCCGGACACCCGGAAACAAGCGCATTGGTGCGGCGACTGTTTTCCGAAGATTCTGACGAGAAGATGCCACCGCCCTCGACCAAAGTACGGTTTCCAAAAAGCGCCGCCACAGTTTTAGAGAACTGGGTGCGCGCAGGAGCTCCCTACGCGCCGCATTGGGCTTTTACCCCCCCCATCAAAGCGCCCGTTCCTTCTCTCAAAAATCCCGAACGTGCGAGAAATGTTGTCGATCAATTTGTCTTTGCCCGATTGGAGCACGAAGGTCTCCAACCCTCCCTCGAAGCCGAAAAACCAACCCTCCTGCGCCGGCTTTACCTCGACCTCACCGGACTGCCCCCCACCCCCAAAGATTTGGACGCTTTTATGAGCGATGCGTCTCCCGCCGCCTACGAGACGGTCGTGGACACACTTCTAGCGTCGCCCCGTTACGGAGAACGTTGGGCACGGCGCTGGCTGGACCTCGCACGCTACGCGGATACCAACGGCTACGAGAAGGACAGACAGCGCACCATCTGGCCCTACCGTGACTGGGTCGTCAACGCGCTCAACAGCGACATGCCCTTTGACCAGTTTAGCATCCGTCAACTCGCCGGTGACCTCCTTCCCAACGCCACCGACGTCGATCGCATCGCCACCGGTTTCCACAGAAACACCATGCTCAACGAGGAAGGCGGCATTGATCCCCTGGAATTCCGCTATCACGCAGTCGCCGACCGCATCGGCACCACTGGAACCGTCTGGCTCGGGCTCACCGTCGCGTGCGCCCAGTGTCATACCCACAAATACGATCCCATTCTCCACACGGATTACTATCGGATGATGGCCTTTTTCAACAACGCCGACGAGCCCGATTTCACCATCCCGTCCGCCGAAACGACTCAGAAGAGGACCGAGATTCAACGAAAAATTGAAGCCCTCCAGGCACGTCTTCCTGAACGCTTTGAGCTCCAAAAAGACGCAAAAGACGACGCAAAAGACGACGCCAAAGACGACGCCAAAAACGGCGCCTCAACGCACGAACCCGCGCAGCAAAAGCGACAGCAACTGATTGAGGAACTCTTTCACGCCTGGGAGAAAGCCGAAGCTCAAAAAGCGGTCCGCTGGGAAACCGCGCGTCCTCAATCGTGGCAAACAAACATGGCGAAGTTGGATCTCCTTCCGGATGGATCACTTCTCGCATCTGGAGATGTGACTAAAAGTGACACCTACACACTGCGTTTTAAACAGAGCGCAGAGCCCATCACTGGGCTGCGTCTGGAAGTTTTGCCGGATGACTCTTTGCCAGCTGAAGGCCCTGGGAGAGCCTATTATGAGGGGCCGAAAGGAGATTTCTTTCTGAGCGAAATCAAATTCAAAAGCGGTGCCGTTGCACTCAAGGTGGCCAAAGTGACGGACACCTACTCGAAAGGTGGAATTGGCGGTTCCTCAAAAATCGGAGCGGCATTTACCATTGATGGAGAGCCCGCCACGGGCTGGGCCACCAATGGCGCTCAAGGCAAACCCAATGTCGCGGTTTACCAATTCGAATCCCCCGTCAGTCTGGAGAACGGCCTGCAAGTGGACATGCTCTTCGAGCGGCACTACGCCTGTCCGCTGGGCCGTTTTCGCATTTCCTTCACCAAGGACACTAAACCCTTGGAAGCGCGCTGGAACTCTCCTGCGCTCGAAGAAGCCCTCGCAAAGCCACCTCTCGAACGCTCGGCTTCGGAAACGGCTCTTGTGCGCAATTCCTTTTTTGAAACCACTCCGGAGACCGCCAACGCCCGCAAAGAAATCGAGACACTTCGCGCGAGCCTGCCTCGCTTCCAACCCACTATGGTGTTGCAAGAACGCCCACCTGATAACCCAAGACAGACGCATCTCCACAATCGTGGTGAGTTCACTCAGCCCAAAGAAAAGGTCGAGCCCGGCGTTCCCTCCTTCCTGCCCCCGCTGCCAGCCGGCTCAAAGTCCGACAGACTGGCTTTCGCGCGCTGGCTCTTTTCACCCGAGCACCCTCTCACAAGCAGAGTCGCCGTCAACCGTGAGTGGCAGGCGTTCTTTGGACGGGGACTTGTCCGTACACTTGAAGATTTTGGTTATCAGGGCGATACGCCCATCCATCAGGAACTTCTGGACTGGCTCGCCGTCGAGTTCCGCAGCAACGGCTGGTCCGTAAAAAAACTTCACCGACTCCTCGTCACGAGCGCCACCTATCGCCAGTCCGCCGCCGTCACGCCCGCACTCGCCGAGCGCGATCCCCAGAACCTGCGGCTCGCACGTGGAGCACGTTTCCGCCTAGATGCCGAAATGATTCGCGACTCGGCGTTGCAAGCAGCCGGACTGCTTTCCCTCAAAATGGGAGGCCCAGGAGTGTATCCTTCACAAAACCCTCTCATCACAAAGGAAGGGACATACGGGGCCTTTGAATGGAAGCCAAGCTCCGGCGAAGACCGTTACCGCCGGACGCTTTACACCTTCATCAAACGCACCGCTCCGTTTGCCATGACCGGCACCTTCGACGCTCCAACGGGCGAATCCTGCGTCGCCCGGAGGGATCCCTCCAACTCGCCGCTGCAAGCCCTCACTCTCCTCAACGATGTCATCTTTCAAGAAGCGGCTCAAGCCCTTGGCAAAAAGTGTGAAGCATATCAGGGCGATGACCTCGCACGCATCGGCTTCCTCTTTCGCACCGTCCTCACACGCGAACCCACTCAGGAAGAAACCACTCTTCTTGCCAATTTCTTAAATCAACAGCGTGCAACCCTCGCCGAAAAAACACCCTTTGCCGCAGCCCAGAGCGCTTCCTGGACGGCCTTGAGCCGGGCCGTTCTCAATCTGGACGAGGCCATTACCAAAAATTGAACATGACACCTCTTCAAAAAGCTTTGCAAACAGGCCGGCGGCAGTTTTTTGCAGATTGCGGCGTAGGCGTCGGGAAAATAGCACTCGCCTCCCTGCTCACAAACGCGTGCTCGCCAAATCTTTCAGCCGCAGATACCGAAGAGCGCGGCCTCCGTCCAAAAGCCTCCCATTACCCGGGAAAAGCCAAGGCCGTCATTCAACTGTTCATGGCCGGCGCCCCCTCGCAACTGGAGCTTTTCGACCCAAAACCTGAACTCGCAAAACTCGAAGGAAAACCTCTCCCCCCTTCCGTGATCGGCGGCCAGCGTTATGCATTTATCCGCTCCGATGCCGCAGTTCTTGGTCCGCAGTTCGCGTTTGGAAAACACGGCCAATCCGGCATGGAACTCTCCGAAATGTTGCCGCATACAAGCAGCATTGTGGATGACATCGCCCTGGTGCGTTCCTGTAAAACCGACCAGTTCAACCACGCTCCAGCACAGATTTTTATGAACACCGGCTTCTCCCAGCCGGGCCGTCCCAGCATCGGTTCTTGGGCCACCTACGGCCTCGGAACGGAAGCCCGGGATCTTCCCTCCTTCGTTGTCATGAGCACGGGATCGGGAATTAGTGGCGGCGCCGCGTGCTGGTCCAGCGGCTTCATGCCCAGCCTTTACACCGGCACTCGCTTCCGCAATCAAGGCGATCCCATCTTGAATGTCACCTCCCCGGAAGGCATCGATCACGTCCAACAACGCGAGACGCTGAATCTGATACGCACACTCAACCAGCACCGCCTCCAAATCGAGGGTGATCCAGAAATCGCCACGCGCATCGCAAATTATGAAATGGCGTTTCGTCTCCAGAGCTCGGCGCCCGAACTCATGGACCTCAAGAGCGAATCTTCCGAAACACTCGCGCTCTACGGATGCGAGGCCGAGAAAGCCTCTTTCGCGCGGGCCTGCCTCCTCGCCCGACGCATGGTGGAGAGAGGCGTGCGTTTCATCACCATCTACCATGAAGGCTGGGACGCGCATTCCAACGTTTCCGGAAACGTAAAAAACAACTGCAAGCAGACCGACCAGGCCAGTGCCGCGCTCGTGAAGGACCTCAAACAAAGGGGCATGCTGGACTCGACTTTGGTCGTTTGGGGCGGTGAGTTCGGACGCACTCCGATGGTCGAAACCAACCCACTACTCGGGAGAGCCCTAGGACGTGACCACCACCCGCAGGCCTTCTCGATGTGGCTGGCAGGCGGCGGCATCAAAGGCGGCCAAACCTATGGCGCGACAGACGAAATGGGCTTCCATGTTGTCGAAAACGAAGTTCACGTTCATGACCTTCAGGCTACCCTCCTCCACTGCCTCGGACTGGACCACGAACGCCTCACCTACCGCTACGCGGGGCGCGACTTCAGACTCACGGACGTGCATGGAAAAGTCGTGAAAGCGCTCCTTTCCTAGTCCCACATCGACCGACAAAAAAGGCATCTAAGCCTTTACCAACAGGTCCGCTACCGCAGTTGGGTGAAAGTCAGTCCGAGCCGTTTTCCAAGACGATCAATGTCCGCTTTTTCCCTTTGTCCAATCATCGCAATGGACACTCCGCTGCGTCCTGCACGCCCAGTCCTTCCACTGCGGTGAGTATAATATTCAATCTGATCCGGCAATTGATGATGAATAACAAACGCCAAGCCCTCGACGTCAATGCCGCGGGCCGCCACGTCGGTCGCAATCAAATACTGGAAGCGTCCCTTCCGAAACGAGCGCAGTACTTTGTCTCGTTCCAATTGCGGCAGGTCTCCCTGTAAAACGCCAACGGCAAAGCCCTCCGCAGACAACTCTTCTGACAACTTCGTCGCACCCGCCTTCGTCCTGCAAAAAACAACTCCCCGCTCCTGCCCCTGACGCCTTAAAAAATCCACCAGCTTCTTCGTTTTTTCCTTCACAGTGCAAAGGATAAACCTGTGTTCGATATCACGGTTCACGACATGCCTGTGGTCCACTTTAAGCACATGGGCCGTGGGGGCCATATAATCGGAGATCAAACGCTGCACCCCATCAGGAATCGTCGCTGAAAACAGCCATGTCGCCCGCCGCTTCTCCGTCTGGTTGCAAATGAACGCGACCTCCGCTTTAAAACCAAGAGAAAGCATTTCATCGGCCTCGTCGAGCACCAGCAACTGCACCGCATCCAGAGCCAAAGCCTTTTTGGCCAACAGATCGAGCAACCTGCCGGGAGTCACCACGATCGCGTGCGTGGGGCGGGCCAGAGCCGCCACCTGGCGGTCCATATCGTCCCCGCCTGTAAGCACTTCGACAAAGACCTTCTCCGCGCTGTATTTCGTGAACCGGAACAACTGTTTTCCAATTTGCTTGGCCAGTTCCCGCGTCGGAGCCACTACAACGGCCTGAATCTTCGGAGACTTGGGATCCAACTGCATGAGCAGCGGCAGACCGAATGCCGCCGTCTTCCCCGTGCCAGTCTGGGCCTGGGCAATAAAATCACCGCCGTCCTTGAGCAGAAAAGGCAACGCATCACGTTGAATCGGAGTGGGCTCCTGTATGCCAAGATCCTGCAATCCGCGGATCAAATCCGGCCTCACTCCCAGCGCGTTAAAAGATTTCGACATCGTTACATTCTCTCAGTCAAGCCCGCCCACAAACTCCACCGCCTGCTCCCGCAACCGGATCGGACACCGCTGTTGTTCCCTGTTTCAAAATAAACCAAACCTCCAAAATCACGCACTAATGCGTCCCACACCCCTCATTGCAGCAATCATTTAAGAAGTCGTCGGGAACAGGCACACGCCCCACTTCAAAAGTCTTCGAAAGCATTGGGTAAAAAAGCTTTTGCAAAGACTGAAGCTCATCCTGGGCCGCGAGAAAATCACTGGCGACTGGCTTACTCAAAACAGAATCCCTCAACTCCTCAAAATCAGCCATCTCCTCGGGAGTGACGGGAACCCCGGACGACTGCTTCTGTTGGAGCAGCTGGGCGCGGTCGTTCACCATTTGAAACTCGAACTTGGCGAGCTCGTCGTTCATGAAGGCGTCCATCTTTTGGAACATTTCAGAAAAACCAGGGTACTCGACGATGGCCGCGCACAGTTCCCTCGTCTTTTGTTCAATCAATGCCTGAGCGTTTTCCATAAAATTTTGTGCTGATAAAAAAACAGGCCCGCAGCGGATGCCGCGGACCTGTAAATTGTTAAAAACTTGATGAATGG
Organism: Chthoniobacteraceae bacterium; assembly: GCA_947476255.1. Lineage (GTDB taxonomy): Bacteria > Verrucomicrobiota > Verrucomicrobiia > Chthoniobacterales > Chthoniobacteraceae > Chth-196. The sequence goes on from CANJPY010000023.1 coordinate 22,114, forward strand.
AACCCGACCTACGCTTCGGGCATCGTCTTGCGAAGGCCGATGACTTTGTCCCCGGGCTTGAACTGCCCGCGCTTCTTGAGAAGCTCGACGCGTTCAAAGCGCTTGAGAACGTTGCGTTTAGCGGTAATGGTACTGGCCCCTTTGAGGCTGCGATGCTGGGACATAAAAGTAAAAATCTGAGCCAAGAACCCTAATGCGCCTTAGCCTCATGTGTAAAGAATGATTTGAAGAAGAAACTCGAAATCTAACCCAACACCCTATTCCCCCATGTTCAAAGTGACGTAGTCCGTGCTCAGGTCCGTGGTAAATACATTGTACTCGGCAGAACCTAGATTCAGGTGAACGCAGACTCGGAAACGGTCGGCAGCCACGGCGAGCTTGAGCTTATCCATCGGCGTCGAACTGGCCAAACCTCCCTTCACCGCGAGAATCCCATCGTAGTAAATGTCCACGAGTTCCTCCCTCATCTTAATACCCGCGTACCCAATCGCATCCATGATGCGCCCCCAATTCGGATCGCCCCCAAACCAAGCGCACTTCACCAGACACGATTTGGCAATCGCCTCCGCCGCACGTCGGGCATCAGAAAACGTAGACGCGCCACTGACATACACTTCCACAAACTTTGTGACGCCCTCTCCATCCTCCACAATCATCTTTGCCAGCGACAAAGTCACATGATCCAGAGCGCGCTGAAAATGTTCAAAATCTGAGGTTCCCACTCGCAGCGTCTCGTTTCCCGCACGCCCGTTCGCCAGCATGAGCACAGTATCGTTGGTGCTCATGTCCCCATCCACGGTGATGCGGTTGAAAGAGTGCTCCACGGAAACCGACAGTGCTTGTTGAAGCTCGGCTTTTTCAATCTTCGCGTCTGTGGTGATGAAACACAACATCGTCGCCATGTTGGGGTCAATCATCCCCGCGCCCTTGGCGATTCCCCCAATGCGCACCGTCCCAGACGAAAGCACGACCTCCACCGCGATTTCTTTTTTGACGGTATCACTCGTCATAATCGCCTCAGCCGCCTCCGAAGAACCCGCGGCATGGACCACCCCCGAAAGCTTCGAGATGGACGCCTCCATCTTTTCAATCGGCAATTGCACCCCGATGCGTCCGGTCGAACACACCAGCACCTGTCGATCCTTCACCCCCAACGCATGCGCAACCGCGTGCGCCATCCGCTTTGCATTCTCAATGCCCTCCACCCCAGTACAGGCATTTGCATTGCCTGCGTTTGCCACAATAGCCCGGATCTCCGGCGCACGCATATGCGCCGCAGAAACACGCACCGGCGCCGCCTTCACCTTATTTGTGGTGAAAGTCCCGGCGGCTATCGCAGGGTCTTCGGAAACAATCATCGCGATGTCCGGACGGTCCAAATTGGAAGCCTTGATGCCACAATAAAGACTGCCGGAAAGGAAACCGGCGGGGGCATTAAGGCCACCAGAAATTTCAGAATAAACAGAGGACATGAAGCAGGAATGATGACTCGGACTATCTCAACATGAATACCAAGCGGACAAATTCTTACTAAAAACCTAACTAAACTCCAAAATAAAGTTAGAGAAGTCCGCAGGTTTCATCCCAACCGCACAAAATATTCAAGCACTGCACCGCCTGTCCCGCAGCCCCCTTGACCAAATTGTCCTCCGCACTCAAGAGCACGAGGCGCCCTGTGCGCGCGTCGTAGCGCCACGCAATGTCTATGAAGTTACTGTGGGTGACGTACTTGGTGTCAGGCAGACCGCCGCCCTTGAGCAGCCTCACAAATTGCGCGCCAGCATAGGCCCCGGCCAACGCCTCGCCAATCTGCTCCGGAACCACGCCCCTGCGCGGCTTTGCGTAGATAGTCGTATGAATCCCACGGGTCACAGGCGCCAAATGAGGCGTAAAGCTAATCAATACGGTTGATTTCGCGGCACTCGAAAGCTCCTGCTCAATTTCCGCGAGATGCCTATGTTTAGGCACCCCATAAGCACGAATGCTCTCATTACACTCAGCATACAAATAGTCGACTTTTGCGTTACGTCCCGCACCACTCACACCGCTCAGACTGCAAACGTGAATCGAGTCCGTTTCCAAAAGATTCGCCCGCAACAGGGGAATCAACGGCAGCAAAATGCTCGTCGGATAACAACCGGCACACGCTACGAGATCCGCCCCTTTCAGCGCCTCTCGGTACACCTCCGCAAGACCGTAAACGCTGCGCGCCGCGAGTTCCGGTTCGTGATGCGCTTCGCCATAAAATTCCTCGTATACGGAAACATCTTTGATTCTGAAATCTGCGCTTAAATCCAGCACCTTCAATCCCGCGCGTAACAAAGGCCCGGCGAACTCATGAGCAAGACCGTGAGGCAAAGCCAAAAAAACATGCCCGGCCCCAGATGCTACAACCGACTCCACATCGGAATTGATGAACGGTAATTCGGAGTAACGCATCCCTGCAAAGCGTGGAAACACACTTCCCAGCGTCTGTCCCGCAAGCTGCCTCGACGTAAGCGCCACTAGTTCTGCGCGGGGATGAGCGATGAGCAGCCGCACCAATTCTTCTCCCGAGTATCCACTGGCTCCTACAACGGCAACTTTAACAGATGTCTGCATAACAACCCCAATGTAACTAATACCGGACGCCTAGGAACCTAAAAAGTGGAAGTTCCCAATCTAATCGAACCTCCCATCGCGAAGCAAATCGCCCACACTGGCCGCACAATGCTGCGGCTCCTCAGTGAAAGTCATGAGAGGAACCTGCGGGAAGCGCACCTGAAAGAATGCGTTCAACGCGATGGGCACGGAGATTCGAAACCCCCTCCTCCTGCTGCACAAACCCCTCAATTTGAAGGAAATTTTCCGTCGCAATCAGAAGCCGGATTTTCTCGTAAAGTGCCGGGCGTATCACCACATTGGCCACTCCCGTTTCATCCTCGAGACTCAAGAACACAAATCCTTTGGCGGTCCCTGGCCGTTGCCGGCAAATCACCATCCCTGCAGCAAGCACGAAACTTCCATGCGGCGCTGTCTTGAGTTCCGCGGCCGTCCAGGCTTCCGGCAGTTGCTCCCGAAGCAAACGCATCGCATGCGGTCCAGTGGAAACGGAGGTCGCTTCAAAATCAGCATTCAAGCGCTCTTCGGGAGTCATCGGCAAGAGAGGACACGCCGTGTCCAAAGCCCCCGCATTGCGACTGCCCACAAGCGCAAACAGATCCCCCTGCTCAGGTGCTTGAATCTGCCAGAGTGCCTCCCGGCGATGTGACGCCAGTCCGGCAAAAGCTCCCGAAATTGCAAGCGCCTGCAATTCATCCTTATCCAAGACTACGCGGCGTTGGAAATCGTTTATCGAAGTAAAGACCGCACGTTTACGCTCGCCCAGAAGCGCCCCGCCGTGGGCCGCCGAAAGTTTGCCTACCATGTTCAAGCCCAGTCGTATCGCACTGTCACTTTCCACCGTGCACAACCACTCGGACGTGAGCACCGCCACCGGCAGAACCCGTATTCCATGCGCCTTGGCGTCGTTAATCAACGTGGCGCTGGAGTAAAAGCCCATGGGCTGGTTGTTAAGAAGCGACACATAAAACTCAGCCGCTCTGTGCACCTTCATCCAGGCGCTCGCGTACGCGATGAGGGCAAAACTAATCGCATGCGATTCCGGGAAACCATACAGTGCAAATGACCGCATTGATTGCAGCACTTTTTCAATAAGTTCTTCCGTGTGCGAGCGCTCCCGCATCCGCGCACGCAGGTTGTCGCACACTCTTTCCATTCTTTCTGGCGAGCGCAGATCACTCAGTGCCCTTCTGAGTTCCTCGGCCTCGGCGGCGCTAAAACCTGCGATCACCATTGCAATGCGCAGGAGTTGTTCCTGAAAAAGCGCCACGCCCAGGGTACGCGAAAGAATGGGTTCAAGGTCCGGATGAAGATAGCTGACCGGTTCCCTGCCACTGCGTCTGGCGAGATAGGGATGCACCATGTCGCCCTGAATGGGCCCGGGACGAATGATCGCCACTTCCACAACCACATCGTAGAAACAGCGGGGTTTCATTCGCGGCAGCGTGGCCATCTGCGCCCTGCTCTCGATCTGGAAAACACCGATGGTGTCCGCCGCCTGCATCAAAGCGTAGGTTGCGGTATCATCTTTGGGGATGGAGGCAAGTTCCACAGGACGGTTGCGAACAGAACACAGTTCCAAAGTGTCCTGCATGACCGCCATCATTCCAAGGCCCAGCAAATCTACTTTGATGATCCCAAGATCCTCACAGTCATACTTGTCCCATTGCGCCACGACGCGCCCCTCCATCGAAGCTCTCTCCAATGGAACCAAGGACGAAAGCCGGCCCTCACAAATGATCATCCCTCCCGAGTGCTGCCCCAAGTGTCGCGGCAAGGTGCGCAGCGCCTCATACAAGCGAAGCGCGGCGGGAGCACGCGGGTGCGTGGATGGCAAACCCGCTTTTTCCATCTGTTCCGCAATCGCCAACGTGTGAGGAAAATCGCCGCTGGAAAACAAAGCGGAGAAACGCCCCAACATGGCCGGCGAAAAGTTCAACGCCTTTCCAATTTCGCGCATCGCACTTTTTCCCCGGAAGGTAATCACATTGGCCGTCATGGCCGCGCCATGTTCGCCGTAACGCTGATAAACCTCCTGAATCACCGCCTCTCGCCGAGGGCCGCTGGGAAGGTCCAAATCGATATCCGGCCAACTGGTGCGGCCTTCCGACAAAAATCGCTCAAACAAGAGGTCGCACGCAATCGGGTCACAGGCTGTGATTCCCAAGGAATAACACACCACGGAGTTCGCCGCCGAGCCCCTGCCCTGCACAAGAATGTTCCGGCTTTTGCAAAAATTCACCAGATCCCAAACGATCAAGAAATATCCCGAAAAGCCCAACTGCGCTATCAGACCGAGTTCCCGTTCCAACTGGGCGCCCACTCTGGCACTCCACTGGGGATAGCGTTCCCGCGCTCCTGCGAGCGTCACACCCCGCAAATACGTGTCCATGGTTTCCCCGACTGGAACGGAATACTCCGGAAACACGTACCCCAAATCAGCCAGCGTAAACTCGAGAGACTCAGCAAGGCGTACCGTATTACGAACGGCCTCTGGACAGTGCGCGAACAGGCGCTGCATTTGAGCGGCGGGCCGCAAATATCTCTCGCCGTTTGCAGACAGAAGCCGCCCTGCTGCGTCCAAGTGCGTGTGCTCGCGCATGCAGGTGAACACATCGAGCACCTCGCGACCGCCCGTGTCCGCGTAGAGCACACCACCGGTAGCCAGGGGCGCCAACCCTCGCTCACCGGCTAGAGCCAGCAGTCGCTGATGCAACAAGGGCTCCTCGCGCTGCAAAGAACGCTGCAACTCTACAAAAACATTCTGCGCACCGAAACTTTCCTCCAGCCGCCGCGTCACATTCAAAGCCGACGCAGGCCCGCCATTCACCAAGGCCTTTTGAATCGGTCCCTCTTCATCGCCGGTGAGCGCCACCAAACCCTCCGCAAACTCAGTCAATTCCCCCCACCTCACGGGCGAATTCCCCTTGCTGCCACGGAGATGGGCGCGCGTCAGAAGCTGGCACAAGTTCCGATAACCTTGCTGTGAACGCACCAGCACTGGCAATATCCCGCCGTCCTCGAGCGTCAGTTCCGCGCCCGTCACCGGGCGGATTCCCGCAGAGGATGCGGCGTTATGAAGCCGGGGAATGCCGTACACCCCATCCCGGTCTGTCAAAGCAATCGCCTCCAAACCCAAAGAAGCAGCCTGCTCCACAAGGCGGGACGGAGAAGATGCTCCCCTCAAAAAACTGAAAGCACTTCGCGCGTGTAGTTCGACGTAAGACATGCCGTGCCAAAAAGACTGCACCGCTTTGCTCTAAATTGAAAGTCACCCGGAAAACTCATCGTGGCTATGGCGGCGCCGTTGGCCTGCTTCAGTGGCAAGTTCGGCGGGCACCAACCTGATTCGCTGGTGCCATATTCTTCACCATTCTTTTACAAGACAGCAGTCGTTTGAAGATGAAATCCTTACACGTATCCTGCAACCTTTACCACTGAATGAATACCCAGCGATTTTTGCTAAAATCGGGCACAATCCCACTGCTTCTCGTCTTGGGCCTTATCCCACACGCCCTCGCCCACGAGGCTGGCTTTAGCGAGGCGCAGTCCCACGGTCTGATCTCTCTCAACGTACCTGCTACATTCATCGTCCCCGCCTGGTTCCTCGCACAGTCCGGCGCGCAAACTCAGAAAACGCATCTATCGCAGCGCCCAACTTTGCCGGACACTCTGCCTCAAAAACCGGAGAGCAACTTCCAAAAACCAAAAACGGCCGCGGTTTTTGAACGGTTTTCGCCAAAGGTTGCCGTCCGCTGGGACGCCCACTTTTTGTACGTAGAAACCAACGGACTTCCCTCGCACAACATGATGGAGGGCATCACGAACTGGCAACAGCAAGTGCCTCTACCCCAAAAATACACGGCCGGCAATGCATGGCGTATCCCATTGCATCCGCAACCCGCCGCAAAACCGGTGTCAATCAAGGGCCGCTTTTTGAGGGGCGCCGTCGCGCTGGCCGTCAATGGCATCCCCATCTTTAACCCGCAAAACAATCGAGGCGAGATATCTGCGGACATTGGGGAGCTTGACCAATGGGGAGGGCATTGCGGACGAGCCGACGATTATCACTACCATTCAGCCCCACTGCATCTCCAGAGTACAGCGGGTCCGGGGCACCCCATTGCGTACGCCTTGGACGGCTACCCCATGTTTGGACTTACAGAACCCACTGGGCAGCAACCTACTGAACTAGATTCGTTCAATGGCCACGAGAGTCCCGAATTGGGCTACCATTACCACGCATCCCCAAAGTATCCATACGTGAACGGTGGCTTCCACGGCGTCGTCGTCGAAAAAGAAGGCCAAGTCGACCCACAACCGCGCGCTCAACCAGTCCGCGAAGCGCTCAAAGGTCTCAGGGGTGCAAAAATCATCTCCTTCGAATCCACTGGAAAAAACACATACAAACTTGGCTACGAGCTCAATGCGGAAAAGCGTGCAGTCCTCTACTCCACCAATACAGACGACACTGTCACCTTCGAGTTTCAAAACGGAAGAGACGGCACCACCCGCGAAACCTACACGGCAAAACCAGGGAATGGCGGCGCCCGCGAAAACACCCCGCCCCCCCCGGGTCCTCAAGCCCGGCAAAACGGACCAGACGGGCAGCCACCAGCGCCTCCTCGCCCCACAAACCAGTACGATTCAAACGCACCTGCCCATGGCGGTTCGTTGCTGGCCGCATTGCCGCGCTCGGCGGATTTCATCCTCCGAAGTTCGGACGTTCAAATTGGGGGCGAACTTCCCACCGAGTACACCGGGGATGGAGCAGGCTCCACACTTCCTTTGCAATGGACGGGCGCCCCCACCGGAACGAAAAGTTATGCACTCGTGATGCACCATGTTGATCCCGAGGGAAAAACAAAATGGTATTGGATTTTGTACAACATCCCCCCAACCGTCCAATCCCTCGCGAAAAACAGCCGCAACATAGGAATCCTTGGCAGCAGCTTCCGAGGACACATTGGGTACGAACCTCCACATTCAAAAGGACCCGGCGCCAAAACCTATGTCCTCACATTGTTCGCAATCTCACGCCCTCTCGAAATCACACTGCCAGCGGTGAAGGTCGATTTTGACACTGTGATGACCGCCATGAAGGGCTCTATACTCGCCGCCGCCGACCTGAGCGTCGTTCACACCCGAACTGGAAACGGCGTTGAAGATCCTCCTCCACCGAGACCGAGGCCCCAAAAGGAACCCAAACTGGGATCTCCCCCCGTGCCTGCCCCGCCTCCTCCACCAAACGTCGCGAGGTAAAACAAGAGCCAGACACTCGGTAAATTTGCGAATGTATCCTTGTGAGCTACAAAGCTAATTGTTAGAGCTTTCTGCGTGTCTAATCCCATCCGCATCGCTGCTGTTTTTGGAGCCACTGGCGTCGCCTTGGGCGCGTTTGGCGCGCACGGACTCAAATCCATTCTCGCCGCGAATGAGTCCCTCGAAGTCTGGCGGACCGCGTCGTCCTACCACCTGCTCCATGCGGTGGTTTTGCTCTGGCTGGCTGGCCGTCATCCGCAATACCGCAAATCCTTTGTATTCTTGACCCTTGGAATTTTGACCTTCAGCGGTTCCCTCTACGTCCTCGCACTCACAAACGTGAGAATCCTTGGAGCAATCACCCCCCTTGGCGGCCTAATGCTCATATTAGGATGGAGCGCACTGCTCTTCTCGGGCGCCAAAGCGAGCAAAAGTCCTTAAACGCTTCCCTACCAGCATATCCTGGGGTTGACGGCGCAACCTTCAAAACCCACCCAACCCAAGATACTTACCGCACGCCCGTTGCTGGCTCTTTTTGGACTGGGAATGGCATTTTTTTGCTCGATAAAATCGCAGGACGCAGCCGTAACCAGCGTTTTTTCCGAGCAGAGTTTGCCACTGACTTGATCTATTTTTAAACAGCGCCTCTGACCAAAACGATCGTGAAAAGCCTCATCCTCGTTCCGACAGCCCCGTTTGGGACATCATTTTCGGCACTTATTATATGCCGAAAAACACACAGCCAAAGACTTTTGGAATTGATGCGCCAATGCCGAAGAGCTTTCTCGGGCAAATCAAGGAACCCTTCGCTGTGTTGTTCTCCAAGCGCGAATGAAACCCCTGAACACGAAAGTGTTCTTGAGTAAAGCTCGAGCCTCTTATCAGTCCACCCAACTGCGCTCCCCCCCAAAAAAACGCGGTAGCACCTCACGCTACTCCGGCAGAATCGGCGACTCCCATCCGGCCAATTCTTCCGGTTTAACGTGCCCATTCCGCTTGTTCTTTCCCATCCATGTGGGGCGGTAGGGCCCCACTAAAGCTGTTTCCAAGTCTGGAGTAATCGCCGCCTCCAGACCAACCGCCCAGAAACAGCCATTTACAGCCATCCGCCTGAATCCCTCATTCTCCAAGTCTCCGGAACCACCGTACGTGGAGGCGAAAACACGTCCCTCCTTGCCCGATTCGCTCCGGTACGTCCTCACCCATGCTCCTGCCATTGGCTTTTTGCTTTCATCCGAGGGAGAGTCAGGAGTCATCCCCAGAAGCGGTTGTGCCATTGCCAGAATCTCGCTTCCCTCAATCGGATACGCGTTATAGCCGCCAAGTTCCGCCCAGACGTTTTTCACACCACGCAACACAGGGTGTCCCGTTTTCTCGGGCACAAGATCCAGGCGCGTGCTGGATTTGTGATTCGGGCCGTAGTGGCCAACCCAAGTCTCCCCAAGAATTTGCCGCCCAAAACCTCCAGCATAATCAGCCCCCTTGTAGTTATAGTCATACTTTGCGTAGGGGCTGTCCGTCGGGATTTTGAACCCATGGGTCGCCGTTCGAAACCCAACCACAGGCCCACCCCGCTTCAAATAATCCACAATCGGATCCATCTGCTCAGAGGGCAGGTTTTGAAATCTAGTGAAAATCACCATCAAATCCGCATTCTTTAAAAGTTCGGTGCCGGGAATATGGGAATTACCCGGCTTGATTTCTCCAGTATTTTTATCAACACCGAAAAGCACCGAGCAATGAAAGCCATGCTGCTTGGCAAGGATACGCGCAAGAGCAGGAAGCATTTCCTCCGATTTGTATTCATGATCGCTGGCAATAAAGACGATATTTTTGCCTTTGCCCGGCCCTGTCGTTCCCTCGTAGACAACGGGATTGGCTCCCGCAAAATGGACGGCAAAGAAGGGACCAGCGGCAAGAAGAAGATGCATTTTCATAAGCTGCAAACCAAACTTGGAGCGACAGCTCCACGCCCATGAGAAACGTAAATGCCGCCTCTTCTTAGAAATAATCCACTCCGCCCCATTTTCCGGCCTCGGAACCAGCCTGTCTTTCCCTGCCCCTCGGGAAATAATCCACATTAGTCAGCCGACGTCTTCACCACTGCGTCGAGCAGGGATTTTCCATCCCGCGCATTTAAAACGCTACGGCCCCTTGGGTGCGCCGGCCAAATCCAGCTCGGCGAGCGCTGCAACCATTCGCCGATAAAGCTCTTCCAACCCCTCCGAGAGGACCTGAGCGCCCGCAAGTACAGGCATGAAGTTGTGATCACCCTCCCGCCTCGGAACGATATGCAGGTGCAGATGATCAGAAAAACCAGCACCAGCGCATGCTCCCAGATTGAGACCAACGTTGAAACCCTGGGCCGCGACCGTCTTACGAAGAAGCTTCTGCGCCACTATCGCCAACCCCCACAACTCCAGCTGTTCCCCTTCGCTTAAGGCCTCAAGATTACCCGCCTTCTGATAGGGCACCGCCATCAAATGTCCAGCCGTGTAAGGGTAGCGATTGAGCATTAAAAAACAGTACCGCCGCCGCAGTACCACAAGATGCGCAGGATCATCCGCGGTCTGCCCTGCTTCCCGCAGAAAGTCAGGATTTCGAGGCGCGTTGAAATACTCAGCACGCCAAGGCGCCCACAATGTTTGTATCTGCGAAGGTTCTTGTTCCATAGGTTTTTCAGAGTGTGTGCCAAACAAAACTTTTCCCCAGCTCACTCAATTTTTACCGCATTCGCCTGAGCGCTTAAACACAGCTCGGCTGCTTTGAATGCATGCTCCTGAGTCATCGCATTCTCCGTTCGATTCAGGCAGTCCAGTATCAACTGCCCGAAAAATGGAAACCCCACCTCTCCTTGGCATTTCAGATGGTGCTCACCACGATGGTCGACCAAAAAAAGGTGATCCCCCTCCAATTCCGCGCCGACATTCAGGTATTTGCGGAGTTCTATATACCCTCTGGTTCCCAGAATAAAAGTGCGTCCATCCCCCCACGTCCTGAGTCCCTGTGGGTTCAACCAGTCCAACCGGATGTAATTGGTCGCCCCATTATCCCCAACCAGCGAAGCCTCGCCCCAGTCTTGAAAACCTGGGTGGTCTTTGTGGTGATAGTTCGCAACCGCAGAACGCACAATCGTCGCATCTGTGACGCCCGCAAATGTCAAAAACTGTTCAAACTGATGCGATCCAATGTCGCACAGAATCCCCCCGTTGCGCGCAGGATCCCAAAACCAGTCCGGGCGCGAAGCCGGGTTGGAACGGTGAGGCCCCAGGCCAAGAACCTGCACAACCCTTCCAATCGCGCCATTATCAATGAGTTGCCCAGCCCGGACTCCACACTCGGTGTGGATGCGTTCGGCATAATAAACGGCATACTTGCGCCCAGTTTCACGAACCTTCACCCGGGCGGCATCCAGCTGCGCGGGCGTGGTAAACGGCGCCTTGTCCGTGAAGTAGTCTTTTCCGGCGTCCATGACGCGTAACCCTAAAGGGCCTCGGTCGCAGGGAACGGCGGCCGAGGCTACAAGCTTGATCTCAGCTTTCTCGAGAACTTCATCGACGCTGCGCAGGGGTTGAACCCCGGGAAAGTTGGCACAAAACCTTTCCACTTTAGCCGGGTCAGGATCATACACGTAACGGAGTTCTCCCCCCGCCTCCGTCAGGCCCCGGCACTGGCCGTTGATGTGGCCGTGATCAAGCGCCACAGCCGCAAAAGGAAACTCCCCGGGATTGACCACCGGCGAAGGTTTTCCCTCCGGTGCGTAGTTCATGCCGTCCGACTTCTGCATAAGACCAAAGATCATGCATGGCACCTCCGCCGATGTCACGCGCCAGCCTGAGGTGTCTCCAACCACGTTCACTCCAGAAACAAAGGCATCTTGGAATTCACCACAGTTCGCAAAAACCGATCCCTGTCTCGGCACAGCCCGAGCATTCCCTCCGGGCCCCCGGAAACTTACCCCGCCCTGCTCGCGTCAACCGCGTTGGTTAAAATCAACTGCGTCACCTCCGGCGGGCTTCCCAAGCGCAATGGCAATCCAGTCGTTCCCAACCCCCTGCTGGTGTGCACAAACAGATCCCCGACTTTGTAAGACCCAAAGGCGTATTTTCGGCCGCCCCTCGGTAGAAGAAGCCGCTCCACGCCTCCGCAACGCACCTGCCCGCCATGGCTGTGCCCCGAGAGTTGCAAGTTTACGCGCCCGTCCGCGGCCACGTAGTCCGCAACATCCGGTTCATGCGCCAGCAGAACCGTGGTGCCCCCGGGGCGGCTCCCCAACAGCGCCTCCCGCAACTGAAACCGCCCCGAAAGCGAGTCGGTACCAGCGATATATAGCCCTCCTAACCCGCAGGGCAACAGAATCCCGCGATTGACAAGAACCTCGATGCCGTGACGGCTCAACGCCTCGACAACAACCTGTGACCCCTGAATGTGGTCGTGATTTCCGAGAACAGCCATCACGCCGTGTCGGGCGTTTATCGTTGCCAGAACCGGTGCCAGTTCGTGAATGGACTCCACGGTAGCATCGACAAAATCGCCGAGAAGCACCACCAAATCCGGCTTTAAGGAACTGGCTCTCTGGATGGCCTTCTTCAAAAAATCGATCTGCGTGTAAGGCAAAAAGTGAAAATCACTCAGAGCCACAATCCGAAACCCCTCCAACTCTGAGCAAAGACGCGGGACAGGCACTGGCACCTCCTCCACCCTTAAATCCAGCGCTTCCGCCAACCCCTTCACGCCTCCAGCCGACAGCAACGTCAACATGGACGCACTCAAGAAAGACCTGCGACTCACCATATAATAAATCTAGTTTACTCCCGTTTAACCTGCAAATCTTTACTCCCGATCAGCCTCGGCTTTCCCTCTGGATTGGGGCCACACCCCACCCCACCCACGAGGAATCCCTCCGAGCGGGGAGATTGTGAAACATTTCACAAATTCGGCTTGCTGGCCTCTTCCCCACCCACCTACGGTAATCGGTTTCGTAGCCCATACTATGGCCGTTACTTCCCAGCCTTTCGAACAGCCAGACACACTGACTAAAACTCAAGCCGCTCTCCAACACCTCGCTGCTGGAAACTCGGGCGCCTCTGATTTGCTCGGTGAAAAACTGGTCCTTAACATGGGCCCCTCCCATCCCGCGACCCACGGGGTGTTGAGGTTGGTGCTGGAACTCGACGGCGAGGTCATCACCAAGGCAACTCCAGATGTAGGATACCTGCATCGGGGCGATGAGAAAATTGCCGAAAACATGACCTACAACCAGTTTGTACCCTACACGGACAGATTGGACTACCTAGCGCCCCTTGCCAACAACGTGGCCTACGCCATGGCTGTGGAAAAACTCATGGGCTGGGAGCTTCCTCCCCGCGGCCAGGCCATCCGTGTCATCTGCTGCGAGCTCGCCCGCATCTCCTCCCATCTCCTTGGCTTGGGTGCCTTTGCCATGGACACAGGCGCAATGACCGTCTTTCTGTACACGTTCACGGAGCGCGAGAAAATCTATAACCTGTGCGAGGTCATTTCAGGAGCAAGGTTCACAACCAGTTATACCCGCATCGGGGGCATGACCCGCGACCTCCAGGAACCCTTCTTCCCGATGGTGCACAAGTTTCTGGACGAGTTCATTCCCTCCCTTGATGAGGTGGACAATCTTCTCTCCAGAAACCGTATTTTTGTCGATCGCACCAAAGACGTGGGGGCCATCAGCAAAGAAGACGCCATCTCCTATGGCCTTACTGGCCCCAACCTGCGCGGTTCAGGTGTTGATCACGACCTCCGCAAGAAACACCCGTACCTTGGCTACGAGAAGTATGACTTCGACGTTCCCATCGGTTCTGCAGGAGATTGTTACGACCGTTATCTCTGCCGTGTGGAGGAAATGCGCCAGTCGGTGAAAATCCTGCGTCAGGTATTGGACAAGCTGCCCAAAGGTCCGATCACAGTTTCCGATCCCAAGAACCTGCCCCCTGCCAAGACTGAGGTGATGACCAAGATGGAGGAGTTGATCCACCACTTTATCCTTCACACCGAGGGCATCAAAGCCCCTCCCGGAGAGGTTTATTTTGCAGCCGAAAACCCAAAGGGTGAACTCGGTTTTTACATTAACTCGAAAGGCGGTGGTGTCCCACACCGACTGAAGATACGCGCCCCCTCGTTTGTAAATTTGAGCATTCTACCCAAGATTGTCCCCGGACATCTCATGAGCGACGTCGTCGCGATTCTAGGCTCCCTCGACTTTGTGATGGGCGAAAGTGACCGCTAAACCCTTCCTTCAACCCTTTCAGGCTAAAAACATTCAATGAGTTTGAAAAATCTGGCGCTGTTCGGAGCCATGCCTCTTCTGGGGCTCGCTTCCTGCAAACCAGAGATTTCTCAGGAGAACATTAACGCTGTAAACACCCGGTTCGAAAAACTGGAAAAGACAGGCAAGAAAAGCCTGTCCCCCAAAGAGGTGGAGTCCATCCTCGGCCAGCCTGACCGGATTGAAAACGCAACGCTTGAACTTGAAACACAAAAGAAGGAAGTCCCCGTGACCCGTTATTACTACGAGCAAGACGGCAAGACTTTGGAGCTTCACTTCTTCGACAACAAATTAATCAACCGAGTGCCCGGCTGGAATACGCCGCCGGAGACGGAACCGAAAAAACCATGACCCTTCCCGCCGACCTATTGGCCAAGATTGATGAGGCGATTTCGCATTATCCGGTTTCCAAACGAAGCGCCTCCCTGCCGTTGCTGCACCTCTGGCAGGAACACTTCGGGTTCGTCTCCGACGAGGCGGTTTCTTGGATAGCGGCACGGCTCGGCCTCCAGCCAATCAATGTTCTCGAGCTGGTCACCTTTTACCCCATGTTCCGCCGCGAACCTGCGGGCAAAACCCACATCCGCGTCTGCCGCACCCTTTCCTGCCAAATGGCGGGCAGTTACAAACTCAGGGACGAACTTGCGAAAGCTGCCGGAATCGACATCGCAGCATGGAACGAGCGCATGCAGGGACACGCTCACGGCGACCAAGGCCACGACCATTCCCCGCACAAATTAACGGGACACGCCGTCCACAATCCCGGCCACGGCAATCCTGTGGCGGTGAGTCCTGACGGAGCCTGCTCCATCGAATTCGTCGAGTGTCTCGCCTCGTGCGGCTCCGCTCCGGTGGCGATGATCAACGACCTCTTTCAGGAAAACATCAAACTCGAAGACGCCGCAGCTCTCTGGAAGACCACCTCTTCGCAGGCCACCCGCGTGCGAGCGACACCCCCGCACCCTCGCGAGCACAGGCTCATTTTCAAAAACATCGACAAGCCCGGCAGGGGCAACGACATCGAGACCTACATTTCCGAGGGCGGTTACGCTGACCTCAAAAAAGCCCTCGCCACGGCGCCCGAAGTCCTCCTTGAAGAAGTGAAGAAAAGCGGGCTGCGCGGGAGGGGCGGCGCTGGTTTCCCCTGCGGCACCAAGTGGAGCTTCATCAAACGAGGCGGCCCCAAACCCACCTATCTTGTTTGCAACGCGGACGAATCCGAACCGGG
The DNA here is from genome assembly GCA_947476255.1 of Chthoniobacteraceae bacterium. Lineage (GTDB taxonomy): Bacteria > Verrucomicrobiota > Verrucomicrobiia > Chthoniobacterales > Chthoniobacteraceae > Chth-196. Next base: position 37,506 of record CANJPY010000023.1, read on the forward strand.
CACGTTTAAGGACCGTTACATTATCCACCAAGATCCGCACCAACTGATCGAGGGGATGATCATCTCGTGCTTCACCGTTGGAGCAAGTCTGGCCTACCTCTACATCCGAGGTGAATTCCCGGAAGGCGCGGAGATTTTGGAAAAAGCACTCGCAGAAGCGCGTGCCAAAGGCTTCCTCGGCAAAAACATACTCGGCACCGGCTTTGATCTCGAGCTCTATGTGCACCGCGGTGCCGGCGCTTACATCTGTGGAGAAGAAACGGGCCTCATCGAGTCACTCGAAGGCAAGCGGCCTTATCCGAGAATCAAGCCCCCTTACTTTCCAGCCGTACTCGGGCTCTACCAGTGCCCCACGATCGTTAACAACGTGGAGACGCTTTGCCATGTGAAGCACATCGTACACATGGGTGGGGAAGAATACGCCAAAATTGGCCGCCCCAACAACACGGGCACGCGTATTCTCTGCGTTTCAGGCGACGTCCAAAAGCCTGGTTACTATGAAGTTGCCGTTGGCTCAATCACTCTTGGCGAGCTCATCAACGACATCTGCGGCGGGATGAAACCCGGGCGCACCTTCAAAGGAGTCATCCCCGGAGGAAGCTCCGCGAAGGTCCTGCGTGCGGGAGAAAAATTCAAAATCAAGGACAAGGAAGTGGCTCTTGAAGATCTCCCCATGGATTTTGACTCGCTGGCCGCCGCCGGCTCCATGGCGGGTTCAGGCGGAGTGATCGTTATGGACGACAGCCGCAACATGGTCGAGATTCTCAACAACATCAACGAGTTCTACGCTCACGAGTCCTGCGGGCAATGCACCCCCTGCCGCGAAGGCGCGCAGTGGATGAAAAAGATCACCGACCGCATCGTTGCGGGCGGCGGTGTCGCGGAAGATCCGGCGACGCTCAAAAATGTGGCAGACAACATCGCTGGAAAAACCATCTGCGCCTTTGGTGAAGCCTGCTCGTGGCCCACGCAAAGTTTCCTCGCGAAGTTCAAAGAAGAATTCGCGGCCAAATCTACCAAGTCCGTTCCGCCGCCAATGCCGCCAGAATATACGCGCGACGAACTCATCGCCCACGACGTCATCCCCGCCGTTGCGGCTCCCCGCGGCAACGGACACGAAGTCATGGCGCCAGCAGCAACCCGTTAACCCATTTTCTCCGCACACAGCCGCACCATGAGCACTGAAGTACCGCTCCTCAACGTCCAGATCGACGGCGTGTGGTTGCAGTTCCCAAAAGGGACCAAGGTGATTGACGCCTGCCAGCAAGCAGGCAAGTTCATCCCCCGCTACTGCTACCATCCCAAACTGTCCATCCCAGGCAATTGCCGTATGTGCCTGATTGAAATGGGCATGCCTAAAATGACTCCGGACCGCAAGCCGGTTCTGGGACCCGATGGCAAACCCGAGATCGGATGGATCCCGAGGCCTCAAATCTCCTGCGCGCAAGACGTTGCGGAAGGCATGGGCGTGCGTACAGATTCACCGATGGTGAAAGAATGCCGCCAGGGTGTGATGGAGTTTCTACTCATCAACCACCCCCTCGACTGCCCCATTTGTGACCAAGCCGGTGAGTGCAGACTTCAGGAATTTTCGGTCGAATACGGCAACGCACACTCCCGCTTTTTAGAGCGCAAAGTTAAGAAGCCGAAGAACGTTGAACTCGGACCACGCGTGACCTTGGATGCCGAACGTTGCGTTCTCTGTTCACGCTGCATCCGGTTCATGAAGGAAGTCGCGAATGACGACGTCCTTGGCTTCGTAGACCGCGGCGGTTTCTCCACAATCGCCTGCCATCCGGACAAAACGCTTGAGAGCAACTACTCTCTGAACACGGTGGATATTTGTCCCGTGGGTGCGCTGACCTCCACGGATTTCCGCTTCAAAATGCGGGTCTGGTTTTTGAAAGAAACCAAGTCCATCGACGTCAACGACGGACTCGGGTGCAATATTCTTATCGGCAGTCGCGAAGGTCAGATTTACAGAATCACCCCCCGCGAAAACAACGACGTCAACGGCAACTGGATTCCAGACTCTCACAGACTCAATTTCAAATATCTCCGGGCTGAAGAGCGTTTGCTGCAACCCACGGTCGAGGGCAAGCAAACATCTTGGTCCGATGCGGTCTCCGCAGCTGTCACAAAACTGAAATCAGCAGGGAAGCTCGCACTGGTCGCCTCTGCGCGTCTCACCAACGAAGAGCTTTACCTCGCTAAACGTCTGGCCACCGCGCTAAACGTAACCATCCAAGACGTACTTCCGCGGACAGGAGAACCCGACGGCATCTTAATACCCGCCGACCGCAATCCGAACACCTCGGGCGCGCGCCTGCTCGGTGCTACGGGAGAGACTCCGGGCGCTCGTTTGAAGGACATCCTCGCCGGCGTCCGAAACGGTTCCATCACCGGAATCCTCTGCCTGGGAGAAGACCTCTTGGACTGCGGCTTTACCCACGACGACCTCGCCAAACTGAAAGTCATCGTTGTCACGTCGATTCTCGCAAACCCAACCACTGCCGCAGCCCACGTTGCGCTGCCAGGAGCTGGTTTCGCTGAAAAAAGAGGGTCCATGATTAACATCCGGGGGCGCCTTCAGCGGCTGAATAAAGCGGTTGAACCACTGGGAGAAGCCCGCGACGACTGGGAGATTCTCACCGACCTTCTCGCCGCGGCAGGTTGCGTTCATTCGTTGCATTCCATTGAGGATGTCTTCAGGGCCATGTCACAGGACGTCCCTGAGTTTGCCGGCTTGAATCTCGGTAAGATTGGGGATCTCGGTCTCCAGCTTCTCAACAAGCCTGAAACCGTAACTGCCTAATTCACACACCATGGATTTCCTCAATGACATTCCCTGGATGCTGATCGCGGCTTCCATCGCCAAGACGCTCTTCCTTATTTTCGGAGTCGTGCTGCCCATCGTCTCATACACGGTCTACGCCGAACGCCGCGTTAGTGCATTGATTCAAGACCGTCTCGGTCCCAACCGCACGGGCTTTCCCATCTCCCTCTTCGGGTTCGAAAAAGATCTGCAACTTTTTCTTGGAGGACTCGGCCAGCCGATTGCCGATGCTGTGAAATTCCTGCTCAAAGAGGAATTTACGCCTGCGCACGTTAATAAGTTCTACTTCTGGCTCGCCCCCGTGCTCGCAATGGTGCCTGCGCTCTCGACGTTGGCTGTGCTGCCGTTTGGCAACTATCTCTTTGGGCAGAAAATGGTCGTAGCGGACGTCAATGTGGGCATCCTCTATGTTTTTGCGATCGCCTCGATTGGAGTCTACGGCATCGTGCTTGCTGGTTGGTCCTCGAATTCAAAATACCCCTTCCTTGGCAGTATCAGAGCGTCATCCCAGATGATCAGCTATGAACTTTCCCTCGGTTTGAGCGCCGTACCGGTTCTGTTGATTATCGGCAACCTCAACCTGTCTCAGGCCATCCAATACCAGATCGAAAATGGCTGGCTGCTTCTTCCATTCACCGATGGCAACCTCACCTTGCGAGAGCTGCTGCTCTGGATTCCTGTGTTGATCTCCTTCATCATCTTCACCATCTCGATGTTCGCAGAGACGAACCGCCTTCCCTTCGATTTGCCAGAATCGGAAACCGAACTCGTAGCAGGATATCACACGGAATATTCGGCAATGAAGTTCGCCCTGTTCTTCCTCGGTGAATACGCAGCGATGATAGCCGGTTCTTCCGTCATAGTCGTACTTTTCCTCGGCGGTTGGCACATACCCTTCCTGCCCATCAACACCCTTGAGTCTTCTACAACTCCGGCTGGAATTGCCCTCGGGTTTCTGCACATTACCGCCTTTTTTGCGAAGGTGGTCGGCATCCTGCTTTTTTTCATTTGGGTCCGTTGGACACTGCCACGCTTCCGCTTTGACCAACTCATGAAGCTCGGTTGGCTTTACCTGTTTGAAATAGCGCTCGTTAACATTTTCATCACCGCCGCAATTTTGGCGCTGGTCAAGTAACTCCCAAACTTCTCACGACCATGGCATACACAGTCCGTCGGCCGAACCTCACCTTCTGGGAGAAGCTCTATCTCCCCAATATTGTGGCGGGCCTCGCCATCACCTTCAACCATCTCAAAAAGATGCTCAAAGGTGAGACCAAGGTCGTCATGCAATACCCCGAGGAAAAGTGGGACGCCCAACTGCCCGAATACTACCGCGGAGCGCCCACGCTCGTGACCGATGAGCACGGCCGTGAGCGCTGCGTCTCCTGCCAGCTTTGCGAATTCATCTGCCCTCCGCGAGCCATCAAAATCACGCCAGGTTCACTTCCCACGGATAGCAAATTCGCGAAGGTGGAGAAGGCTCCGCAGGCCTTCGACATCGACATGTCCCGCTGCATTTATTGCGGCCTCTGCGAAGAGGTTTGTCCCGAGCAGGCCATCTATCTGCGCAAAGACTATGCGGTCACTGGCGAAAGCCGTGCCGATATGGTGCATCACAAAGCGAAACTGTATGAACTCGGAGGCAGTATGCCAGGCCTTGTTCACAAATGGAACCCCGACAAGTAACCTGCACCCTTTCTCTGCATGTCACCCATTTTATTCTGGGCCTTCAGTGCTCTCATGCTTGCCTTCGGCGTTTCGGTCATTTTGAACCGCGACCCCGTGGCCAGTGCCCTGAGTCTGGTAGCCTCCTTTCTTTGTCTAGCCGCTCTCTTCGTCGGCCTTGACGCTTTCTTCATCGGAGTCATCCAGGTCCTCGTCTACGCAGGAGCCGTCATGGTGCTGTTCCTGTTCATCATCATGCTGCTGGACCTCAAGGCGGAAAAACGCCGGAGCTTTAACAAATTTGCACTTCTAGGAGGCGCCGCCGTTACAGCGCTCTTCGTGGCAGGCCTGCTCAAGGTGATTTCGGCCTTCCCTGCCGGCGCTAAACCATTTCCCGCCCTCGGGGTGGCGAGCGTCGACGACGTCCGCCAGGTTGGACTCGCCATCTTTACCCGCTTCAACCTTCCCTTCCAAACGGTAGGTGTTTTGGTTTTAGTGGCTTCCATTGGAGTCATTGTTCTCTCCAGACGCCAACTCAAATAACCTGCGACGCCCGTGAATCCGCTCACTCTTAATCACTACCTGCTCGCAAGCGGCCTGCTTTTCTCGCTGGGCTTTGCTGGCGTCATGTTGCGCCGCAACATCATCACTATTTTCATGTGCCTTGAACTCATGCTCAACGCCGCGAACCTCTCGCTCGTTGCATTCTCCCGCTTTCACGTGGGCGCCGACGGGTTGCCCAACTACAACGCACAGGTGCTTGTGTTTTTTATCATCACCGTGGCGGCCGCAGAAGTTGCGGTGGGCCTGGCGATCATTGTTGCACTTTATCGTGCGCGTCAAACCACACATGTGGAGGACATCCAGTCCTTGAAATTCTAACCGGTACGACTGTTCATGGAAACCTCCTTGCCCTGGATCATCCTGCTCAGCCCGCTGGCGAGCGCTGTTTTGATTCTCCTTTTCGCCCACCGCTCGAAGCCTCTGAGCGTACTGCTGTCCTTGACTGCTGTCTTCGCCGCGTTTGGATCGACGCTCCTGCTTTTCTCAAGCCACTCCGTTGTACAAACATCTGCGACTTGGATCGACCTCGGTCCCGCACTGCACCTCACCATCGGCCTCAAAATCGACGCCCTAACGCGGGTGATGCTGCTGGTTGTAACGGGAATCGGAGCGCTCGTTCACGTCTACTCCACCGTCTATATGGCTGAAGACGATGGCAAGGCACGCTTCTTCGGTTCGCTTTCGCTTTTCATGTTCTCGATGCTCGGGATCGTCCTTGCTGACAATCTGGCCATGATGTTCATCTTCTGGGAACTCGTCGGCGTCAGCAGCTTCCTGCTCATCGGCCACTGGTTCACCAAACCTTCCGCTGCAAAGGCCGCGAATAAAGCATTTCTCGCCAACCGCGTCGGTGACTTTGGCTTCATGAGCGGAATCCTCCTCGTTTGGGCCGCAACTGGCTCCGTTGAGTTCGCTGGAATTCAGGAGAACCTCGCAAAACTCACCGTCAATCCCTCCCTGCTGACTCTCGCGGGACTCTGCCTATTCTGCGGCGCCGTTGGAAAATCGGCACAAGTCCCGCTTCACGTTTGGCTGCCCGACGCCATGGAGGGGCCGACGCCAGTCTCTGCATTAATCCACGCCGCAACAATGGTCGCTGCCGGTGTCTACATGCTGGCCCGGATCTTCTTCATCTTGGAGCCTTCTCCAGTGGCCCTTGGCGTGATTGCCGCGGTCGGCGCCGTCACTGCCGTGCTGGCTGCTCTCATGGCCACCCAGCAGGATGACATCAAACGGATCCTTGCCTACTCCACCCTCTCACAACTCGGCCTCATGGTCGCGGGCATAGGTGTGGGCGCGTGGGGCGCGTCCATGTTCCACCTCTTTACCCATGCCTTTTTCAAGGCTCTCCTCTTTCTCGGTTCCGGGGCCGTCATTCATGCGCTTCACCACGAACAGAACATCTGGAAAATGGGAGGCCTCCGCAGGACCATGCCGAAGACGTTTATCACATTCGTGATCGGCACGCTTGCGCTCACAGGCACGCCCGGTCTCGCAGGCTTCTTCTCAAAGGATGCCATTCTTCTGGCGGCATGGCACAAGAGCGCATTCATCTTTGGCGCTGCACTGTTCACCTCTCTTCTGACGGCATATTATATGACCCGACTGGTTGTCGTCGCATTCTTCGGCGAAGCATGGACTCCCAATGCAAAGCATGGCCACGACTGCCCACCTGCGATGACGGTGCCCCTCATGATTCTCGCGGTTCTTTCGGTCATTTCCGGCTATAAATTCTTTGCCGGCTCCATTTTCGGAGAGGAACTTTTTCACTCCGTCCATGCGGCAGAACACGTCAGTCTCGTACCGATACTCGCCGTCAGTGTATTCAGCATCGGCACCGCGGGAGCTTGGTTTCTTTATAACGGACGCAGCAAAGACCCTGTGAAGATTCCACTTTTCAGAAACAAGTTTTACATCGACGAGCTTTACGCCTCCCTGATTGCCGGCACTCAGGACCTGCTCGCTTCCTTCAGCAGTTGGTTCGATCACTTCATTTTGGACGGCGTCATTGTGCGCGGCATCAGTGGCCTCACGTGGGGTGTTGGCTATACTCTTCGCCTCTTACAATTCAGCAACCTGCAGGGATACGCATTCCTATTTGGAACTGGCGTAGTGATCCTGTTTTACATGCTCATCAAATAACTGGGGAATCGACACAGTGCTTACCATTCTTCTCCTCATTCCCATCGTAACCGCCGCAGCCCTGTTTTTGGGCAAGGGCAACCGTTCTTGGGCGAAAGCCTCTGCGCTGCTCCAATTGGGCATCACCCTTTTGGTGTGGTTCGGCTATGATCAGTCCAAGGCAGGCTACCAATTTGTATCCCAAACTGACGCCTTGTTTCCCGGCCTTGACCTTCGATATTCCGTGGGCGTCGATGGCTTGAGTCTTCTCATGCTGCTTCTGACAGCCTTGGTCACCGTGGCTGCTGTATGGTTCTCCCCAAACATGCCTGCAAACAATCGCGCGGGGCTTTTTGACGGTTCCGTTCTGCTCATTAGTGCCGGCGCCACAGGAGCCTTCGTTGCAAAGGATCTGTTTTTCTTCTACGCATTTCATGAGTTGGCGCTCATCCCCACCTTTCTTCTCATCGGGTTATGGGGCAGTGGTGAACGTCAGGCGGTAGCGTGGAAAATCACGATATACTTGGGGGTAGGAAGCATCATTTTGCTCACGGGATTGGTTGATTTATTCCTCGCCATCCCCGCAGCCAGTCGCAGCTTTGACCTGCAAAAGTTGCAAGAGGTCGCTGCCTCGCATCTCATTCCCGCTGCTGCTCAAGTCCGGCCATGGCTTCTGCTCACCGTAGGCTTCGGCATCCTCGTCTCACTATTTCCTTTCCACTCTTGGGCGGCCCCGGCTTATGCCTGTGCGCCCACTCCCGTGGCCATGCTCCACTCCGGAGTTCTCAAGAAATTTGGATTATACGGCATGGTGAGGCTCGCAGTGCCATTCCTGCCTCAGGCCTTCCACCAGCCGGTATGGGGCACATGGACCGCGCAGGATCTGTTGCTTGCGGCGCTGTTGGGCAATATCATTTACGTCGGTCTTGTGACCATTGCGCAGCGCAAACTCGACTACGTCATCGGCTACTCCAGCGTGATGCACATGGGCTACGTTTTCCTCGGCATCGCCTCCCTCAACATCATCGGCTTGAGCGGTGCTTGCCTGCTGATGTTCTCTCACGGTCTTTCCGTAGCCGCGCTCTTTGCCATTACGGGCGCAATTAGAGAACGCGAGGGGTCGCTAAACTTTGAGCGCCTCGGTGGTGCAGCGAAGTCGGTTCCCTTTCTCAGCGTCGCTTTCGCAATGGCTGCGTTCGCCTCCATTGGCCTTCCCGGCTTCTCCAATTTCGCAAGTGAAACCATGGTGTTCTTTGGTGGCTTTAAAGACGGTGCAACTGGGTTCTTGAAAACCTCCACCGTGTTTGCGCTGTGGGGAGTGTTGATCTCTGCGGTCTATATGCTGCGTTCCTACAAAGCCGTGTTCCTTGGCGAACCTACGGCATCGTCCCTGAAGTGGACCGATCTCCATGGGACCGCCCGGTTTGCACTCGCACTCCTGCCCGTCGCTTTGTTACTCGGTGGTTTCTTCCCCCATTACTTCCTCGGCTTCCTCAAACCTACACTGGAGGCGGCTCTCCGCTAGTTGACCATGTTTCCGCCCATCACACTCGAAATTCTGGTTCTTGCCTTGGGATTTATCCTACTGCTCGCAGAGTCCTTCTCTCAAAGCACCAGCAAGCGCTCCCTCGCAAAAAGTGCAGTCTTCTGCCTGGCTTGGATTTTTGCGCTGAGCTTTTTTGTGACCTCGGCTCCTGCAAACCCCGAACCAGGGAGCTTCTGGAATTTTTACAGCGCAGACCCCGTTTCGATGGTCTTTAAGAGAATCGCGCTGCTGACGACGATGGCGGTTCTTGTCATGGCGCTGGAGTACGAAAAAGTACTCGCCAAGAATATTCCCTCCGCCCGTGAAGGGGCGGGTACAGGCGAATTTTTCATACTCCCGCTTTTTACCTGCTCGGGCCTGATGCTCCTGGCCTCCGCTGTCGATTTAGTCATGGCCTTCGCGGCGCTCGAGTTGGTCACCATTTCGTTTTACGTGATGGTTGCTTACATGCGCGGCAGCCACGCCTCGCTCGAGGCGGGTGTAAAATATCTCATCCTTGGAGCTTTAAGCACTGGGTTCTTTGTCTACGGCATCACCTGGATTTTCGGTCTCACTGGGGAAACTCATTTCACAAAAATTGCGCTGAAACTCGCCTCCCTGCAGGGCTCTGACACAGCAATCCTCTTTGCGCTTGTCCTTGTGCTGGTCGGGCTCGGCTTTAAAGTTGCCGCCGTCCCCTTTCAAAGCTGGGTACCCGATGTCTATCAGGGGGCACCAACGCCCGTGACTGCATTTCTATCCGTCGGCTCCAAAGCCGCTGGATTCCTTTTACTTCTTCGCGTTCTTGAGCCCTTCCTCGGTGTTGCTTCAATCGCGCACAAAATCCTCCTCGTACTGAGCGTGCTCGCGGGAGCAACGCTGATCTTCGGTAATCTGGCCGCGCTCCCCCAAAACAATCTGAAAAGACTACTAGCCTACTCCAGCGTGGGCCATGCGGGATATCTGCTGATGGCTGTGGCGTGCGTGGGAGTGGCCCCCTCCGCCTTGGGAAGCGTTGGCGCAACAGTTGGGTTCTACTTGTTCGCCTACCTTTTGATGACGCTCTTGAGCTTTCTCGTTCTTACGATTGCCACACAGCACACCAAGGGAGAGGAAATACAGCATTTCAATGGTCTCTCCAAGCGTTCGCCCTTTTTGGCTTTCGCCTTACTCGTCGCGATGTCCTCACTCGCAGGCGTCCCTTTGACAGCAGGGTTCTATGGAAAGTTCCTTGTGTTCGCACAAGCCGTAAACGCCAGCCAATGGACACTGATCGCACTTGGAACAGTCACCGTTGGCGCTGGTTTCTACTTCTATCTGCGCGTCGTCGCGGCAATGTACTGGGCTGAGCCCGCAGACGCTTCACCGATTCAAGTATCCGGCCTCTCGAAGATGATCATCGTTCTTTTGGTCGCTGGAATTTTTGTCTTCGGAGTGAATCCCAAGCCCGTTCTCTCTGCCTTCCAAACACAACAAACACCCCTGGCGTCTGCGCATTAGCCACATAGACGAACGCATGAGCCGGCTATTTCGCTCGTCTCCCAATAGTTTTTGAATCTCCCCCAAAAATTGTAGCCACCCCACACCGTCTTTCTTCCCCCCTCGGACAACAATCACCCCTCCCCCACTTTATGGCTATCTCACGCCGTCACTTTATCACAGCCCTTTCCTCCGGTGTGGCGGCGTCCATAGCGCCACGTTCGGGATTCTGCGCGCCGCAACCGGCTCAGGCAGCCTCGATGAAACCCATCGCGCTCGGCATCGATAACTTCGCAGTACGTGCCTTTGGCTGGAAGGCTCCAGAATTGATTGAATACGCCAAGGGACTTCAGCTCGACACACTTTTCCTTTCCGATATCGACTGCCTTCCCTCTCTCGAGGACGCCGCGCTCAAAGATATCAAGGCACACGCAGACAGTGCCGGCCTCGCCCTCTACATTGGTTCGTGGAGCATTTGTCCCACCTCCGCGCGCTTCAAGCCCACTTGGGGCACGGCGGAAGAACATCTGCGCACCGGCATTCGAGTATCCAAGGCTCTGGGTTCTCCCGTGTTCCGCGTGATTCTTGGTTCCATGGACGACCGCAAAACCCCTGGCGGAATCAATGCACGCATCAACGACACGGTAAAAGTGCTCAAGGCGTGTAAAGGTTCTGCTATGGATGCGGGCGTCAAGATCGCAGTCGAAAATCACGCGGGTGACATGCACTCTTGGGAGCTTGTGCGGTTGGTGGAAGAAGCAGGCCGGGACTTTGTCGGAGTGAACATCGACTCTGGAAACGCGGCCTGGACCCTCGAAGATCCTGTCGATCTCTTGGAACGTCTTGGCCCGTACACCATCTGCTCCAGTCTTCGCGATGACATGATCTGGAATACCCCAGAGGGAGTGAGCATCCAATGGACGGCGCTGGGTGACGGCCTCGTAGACTGGAACACCTATATGGATCGCTGGCGCGCGCTCTGTCCAAATGTGCCCGTACAAATCGAAACCATTTCCGGCTTCTCAAAAGCGTTTCCTTACAAAACAGAGGGATTTTGGCAGAACTATGATAAACGGCCGGAGGTACTCGCAAAGTTTGAAGCTCTTGCGACAAAAGGCCGCCCCCTTGAACCCTTCAAAGCGCCTGAGGGGGTAGACAAAAAGGAAGCAGAAAAAGCGTTCCAAAAAGCAGAAGTTGAAAAAAGCATTAACTACTGCCGCAAAGAATTAGGCTTGGGAAGACGCGCAGCCAAGGCCTAGACTTAAACTACGATTCCTTTGGAAAGTTACAACTCTGTTTGAAAGCCGCAGGTAACTTTTGCTCACGCACGCCACAGACATTGAGCGCGAATACTCCCGGAATTTTTTCCAAGGCTGATGCAAACCCACCTTCGTAAATTTTTTTCCGAATGGCTCGGTACGGCGCTCCTCCTCACCGTTGTCATTGGTTCGGGTATCATGGCCGAACGTCTATCTCAGGGGAACATAGCGGTAGCACTGCTTGCAAATACGCTGGCTACGGTTTGGGGCCTCAATGTTCTGATTGAAATTTTCGCACCTCTGAGCGGAGCTCATTTTAATCCGGCGGTCTCTCTCGTCATGACGTTCCGCAGTGAATTGACCTGGGGTTTATTCGTCTCCTATGTTTTCGCTCAACTTGCCGGTTCAATGTGCGGTGCCTGGCTTGCTCACGCAATGTTCGAACTGCCGATTTTGCAGTGGTCCGAGACACTCAGGACTGGCACCAGTCAATGGATCGCAGAAGTGGTCGCAACGGCAGGACTGCTCCTCGTAATTTTACGTTCCCCCAAGGGAAAGACCGCATCGCTGGTCTCGGCATACATTGGCGCCGCTTATTGGTTTACATCTTCGACTTCTTTCGCGAACCCAGCTGCGGCATTCGGTCGCATGTTCTCAAATACTTTCGCAGGCATCGCACCGCAGTGCGTTCCCGGGTTCATCAGCGCCGAAATCTTGGGAGCATTTCTAGGCGTCGCAATCCATTGGGTGCTCTTAAAATTGGAACATCCAGAGAGCGCGACTAAAAACCCGCGGTAGAGGTTAGGAGCCCATTTTTTTCCTGAATGGAACGGCCCATATTGGAAACACCTTACCCCAATCTTAAGTGGCAGGAGATCATTAGTCGGGGTTGCCGAGACAAACCCTTGCCCAAAATCCACCCACTCCCTTTATGGAATCCCCCCTTTCCAAACTTGTTCTCGGCTGGCTTGTTGCATGTGCCCTCACAACCACGTTCGCCGCGTCTTCGGAGCCAACGGAAACAGTAGGTCATAAAGAGGGCGGACGCAGTGTGACGCCGGTAAATCAGGCACTCACCCCACTCGGACGCCAAGTGGAACTTACCGGTCTGCGCCCTCAGGCCCTTGGACTCTCTCCCGACGGACGCCGCCTTCTTGTCGCGGGAAAGACAAGCGAGCTTCTTGTGCTCGATCCCTCGGTCGGAACGATCCTCCAAAAAGTCACGCTACCGGCCGAGGATCAAAAAGAGCCAAGCCCCGAAGTGGCTTCATCCAACATCCTTAAACCCGATACCAAAGGACAGGTCAGCTATACCGGCCTGGTGTATTCGCCCAACGGAAGACAAATTTTCCTCAGCAATGTAAACGGCAGCATCAAGGTCTTTCGCACCGGAGATGACGGGAGCGTTTTCGCCTCTCATTCCATCTCATTGCCTCCTGCAACCGCGCCCAGACGAAAACAGGAAATCCCCGCCGGCCTCGCCTTCACAAAAGATGGAAAACACCTGTACATTTGCGCCAATCTCTCTAACCAGCTGCTGGAGTTGGATCCAATCTCAGGAAAAATCCTCCGGACATTCGATGTCGGTGTCGCTCCCTACGATGTGGAAATCTCCGGCAAGAAGGCCTATGTAAGCAACTGGGGAGGACGCCGCGTGGGCCCCGCAGACCTTAGCGCAGCCGCGGGACGAGGCACACAGGTCCGAGTGGACCCTGTTCGTGGCGTGGCATCAGAAGGATCCATCAGTATTGTGGATCTCAGCGAAACCCAGGCGCGTGCCACCGAGGAGATCCTCACGGGCCTCCATGCCTCAGCGCTGGCGCTCTCGCCCAACGGACGTTACCTTGTCTGTGCAAACGCCGGTGCAGATAATCTCAGCGTCCTAGACACGCGGACTGACACGATCGTCGAAACCATTTGGACAAAAGCAAGTCCGGCCGAGCTTCTTGGCGCCTCGCCCAATGCACTTTCCTTTTCCCCCGACGGCCGCACGCTTTATGCTGCAAACGGCACTCAAAACGCCATAGCCGTGATTGACTTTTCACCGGCAGACAAAGAATCCCGTCTCAAGGGGCTGCTTCCTGTCGGTTGGTTTCCAGGCGCACTTGCTTACGACGGCGCCCGCAAGCAACTCATTGTCGCCAATATCAAAGGGATGCCCTCGCAGATGAAAGCCGGGCCCGCTGGCGTACTGGGCTTTAACAGTCACCATTACAATGGCACCGTTTCTCTTGTCCCGATCCCCTCAAACAAAGAACTTCCCGCCCTGTCCGAATCAGTCGCACGAAATCTTCGAAAAGAAGCGATTGAGGCCTCCCAGCAGCCTCCCCGGCGAGACGTCGGGGCGCGTCCGGTACCAGAGCGGATCGGCGAGCCCAGTGTTTTTAAACACGTGATTTACATCCTCAAAGAAAACCGCACCTATGACCAGGTATTGGGCGATGATCCCAGAGGAAATGGACGCCCGGATTTGTGTGTCTTTGGCAAACACATCACGCCGAACCTGCACAAAATCGCGCGCGAATTTGTGCTTTTGGACAACACCTATTGCTCGGGCATCCTCAGCGCCGATGGACACCAATGGTCCACCAGTGCCTTCGCCACGGATTACATGGAGAAATCCTTCGCAGGCTTTCCCCGGAGTTACCCCGATGGAATGGGTGAAAATGAATACGACGCGCTCGCGTACTCGCCTGCTGGCTTTATTTGGGACAACGTTCTCAAACACGGCAAAACCCTGCGAAACTTTGGAGAATTCGCGGCCCCATCCGTCAAGTGGCGAGATCCTCAAAAAAAAGGCGCGCCCGACTTCAGCGCTTGCTACCGCACATGGAAGGGCGAATCCGATGACGTGCTTTTTTCCAGCAGTACACAGATTACTGCCCTGAAACCATTTACCGCCACAGAATATGTGGGTTGGAATATGTCGGTGCCGGACCAATACCGGGCGGATTATTTTCTAAAAGAGCTCAAAGGATTTGAAGCAAAGGGGGAATTTCCAAACCTTACCTTAATCTGCCTTCCCAACGATCACACCAGCGGGACGAGTCCAGGAGCCCCTACCCCTGCAGCGTGTGTCGCGGACAATGATCTCGCATTCGGACGGATCGTAGAGGCTGTCAGCCACAGCCGTTTTTGGCCGGAGACACTCATTCTCGCCATTGAAGACGACCCTCAAAACGGATGGGATCATGTCAGCGGTTATCGTACAACCGCCTATTGTATCAGCCCGTACACAAAGCGCGGAGCCGTTGTTTCCACGCAGTACAACACCACGAGTATTTTGCGCACCATCGAGCAAGTCCTCGGCCTGCACCCCATGAATCAATTCGATGCGAGCGCGGCGCCCATGCGCGAGTGTTTTACAGAAACACCCGATCTCACTCCCTACAAAGCGCTTCCCTCCAACGTTCCGCTCGACCAACTGAATCCTCCGGCGAAGGCCCAACTCAACCCAGTCCTTCGCCGAGACGCGGTTGCTTCCTCGAAGTTAAACTTCCGCGAAATTGACCGCGCTCCCGAGGACATCCTCAACCGGATTCTCTGGAACGCGATGGC
Source organism: Chthoniobacteraceae bacterium (assembly GCA_947476255.1). Taxonomy (GTDB): domain Bacteria; phylum Verrucomicrobiota; class Verrucomicrobiia; order Chthoniobacterales; family Chthoniobacteraceae; genus Chth-196. The sequence goes on from CANJPY010000023.1 coordinate 52,513, forward strand.
AGGCCCGAGTCGCCCATTTCCTACATGGGCAGTTTCCTTGACTGCCGATGACGACGACAAACCAAGGCACAAGAGCGCCATTTTTAGAAAGCGCTAAATCACCAGCACCCGTCATCGTATTTCCTGAATGAAAGCGCTCTTCCGCCAACTCTATTTCTGGGTATTGCTTTTTATTATTATCGGAGGCGTTTTGGGCCTCACTCATCCGGACCTTGGAGTCTCTTTAAAGCCTTTAGCGGATGCTTTTATTGCACTGGTCAAAATGTTGATCAGCCCGATCATTTTCTGCACCGTAGTCCTCGGTATCGCGGGCGCTGGCGACATGCGCAAGGTCGGCAGAATCGGCGCCAAAGCGCTTCTCTATTTCGAAATCGTTTCCACCCTCGCTCTGTTGATTGGCCTCGCCGTGGTGCACTTTTTTCGGCCGGGAAGCGCCTTCCATGTCGACCCCTCAACGATGGATGCAGCCTCGGTCGCAAAATACGCCAAAGCCGCTTCTGAGCAATCTGCGAGCGACTTTTTGCTGCACCTGATTCCAAAAACCTTTGCCGATGCGTTTACGAGTTCCGGTGATTTGCTCCAAGTCCTCCTCCTCTCCGTATTGTTCGGATACGCTCTTGTACGCATGGATAAAGCGGGTGGTGCGGTGCACCGTTTTATTGAAGAAGCCTCGCATATTTTTTTCGCAATGATGGGAGCAATCATGCGACTTGCCCCCTTGGGCGCAGGCGCTGCAATGGCTTTTACCATAGGAAAATACGGAATCGCCGCGCTCAAGCCGCTCGCTGCGCTGATGGGCAGCTTTTATCTCGCGTGCATCCTCTTTGTCTTCCTTGTTTTAGGGCCCATCGCAAAGCTCGCTGGATTCAACATCCTGCGCTTTATCATCTACATCAAAGACGAACTTCTTACCGTTCTGGGGACTTCTTCTTCGGAATCTGCGCTGGTGCCGCTCATGACAAAGCTTGAAAAACTGGGCTGCACAAAATCCGTTGTCGGCCTGGTCGTGCCCTCCGGATACTCGCTCAACTTGGATGGCACAAACATCTACCTCACCATGGCCGCATTGTTTGTGGCTCAAGCGCTCCAAATCGACCTGACCCTCCGGCAGGAATTAACGATCCTTGGCGTGGCAATGCTGACCTCCAAGGGCGCATCCGGGGTGACTGGCGCTGGCTTTATCACGCTTGCCGCGACACTCGCCGTGGTCCCATCCATTCCGGTGGCGGGGCTCGCTTTGATTCTCGGCATCGACCGCTTTATGTCGGAAGCACGCGCCCTCACGAATTTCATTGGGAACGGTGTCGCTGCGGTCGTGATTTCACGGTGGGAGAAGGAGTTGGACACCAGACAAATGCACAAGACGCTCAGAGGCCTCGGAGCTTCTGAAAATTAGCTCAGCCCTCCGGGCTTGCTTCGGTCCGAAAGCGCGCTCTGTATTCCGTTGGACTGCACGCCATAGTTCGGCGAAAGAGTCTGTTGAAAAACGAGATTTGTGTAAAACCACAGCCCAACGCAATTTCCAGAATGGGACGAGTGCTGTGAGACAGCTCTGCGCAAGCAGCCTGCAAACGGAGGCCGTTTACAAACTCACTAAATGTTCGTCCCGAATGCTGCTTGAACTGTCGGGCAAACGTAGGCCGACTCATCACTGAAAGTTCCAGTAAATCACTCAAGCGAACCTCGTCTCGAAAGTTCGCTGCAAGGTACCGCACCACATCCGCAATAGCCTTTTGATACGGCCCTTCCGCAGGAAGTGCGAAGGACCGAATCGACAGCGGTCGTGTATCCTCTCCCGTGCCCTCTAAAAGGGTGCCAAGCAAATTCAAAAGCCCCCCGAGCTGGCCGGATCCCGAGTTCCTGAAAAGGCCCGCCATCTGTGCCGCGACCTTCTTCGAGAGTCCCCCCGAGAGTTGCACGCCGTGCCCCGCCCGTTTGAAGAGGCCCGCAAGAGGCGTGTTTTCGGGAAAACTCCAAAAGGGGTGCCCCTGCGAGAAGTGCCATTGCACAGATATACCACTGGATGCTTTCTGAGTATGCCAGTAGTGGGGCAAATTTTCCCCGAGGAGCACGAGGTCCCCTGCCCTAAAGGAACCAATGTGATCCCCCACAAACCGAGTGCCTTTGCCAGAGGTGAAAAGAGTAAGCTCCATTTCGGGGTGATAGTGCCAGTGGGTGCCTTCTCCTGTAATCGGGCGGAACACACCAGGGGCCACCAAACACTCGGCGTCACGAAGCGAACTTGCCCAACGCAAGACGCGGAAAGAATGTCCTTCAATCAATCTGATTGTTTCTCGGGCGGCACGCACGGCGTTTATTCTGTCTCAACAAGAAACCTAACACACGCTTTTTTGAGATAATTGTCGCCACTCCCGCCCACCTCTCGACAGCTTATACCAAATATATGGTTAGAGTTGCAAAAATTAAGGGAACCCTCAGACTCGATGGATGGGAAGACCACGAAGCAAACTGGATGTGCACGGAGAGGCGGAGGAAGTCCTTCGCTTGCTCACAAATGAACCCGCTGGATGGAGGCGTGAGA
>CANJPY010000024.1 GCA_947476255.1 Chthoniobacteraceae bacterium
CCGGTGGTGTCGCTTCGCTCAACCGCCGGCTAATGGCTGGGAACCCTTCGGGTTCAGGCAGTTTCGCGCTCCATGGGAAAGTGAGCACATGGGAAAGTGAGCACATGGGGAAGACAGTCCTGTCTTCCCCGGCTTTGGAGACAGCGCACGGAGGCTCACCCAGCGGGTGAGGCCCAAAAGAGGTTCTAGTGACATGCATCAGCCTCTTCCGCATAGAGTTACATAAAGTGTGCCGCGCTTTCATTGCCATATTTAGGATTAGACGTTGTTCTCCTCCAAAAAACGGCGCCCGAATCGATTGAGCGCGCCTCCCAGAATTCGATACGTCATTCTCTTTTTCGCAGAGAGATGCCGCGTATAAACGGCGTTCCATTCCAGCGCAGACACCCCTCCCCTGCGGCGCTTAAATTCACCGGCGCCGGAACTGTAGTTGAGCAAGAGCTTTGCGTCTGCCACATCCCGCAACAGCATGGCCACAAGAAGCCTGTAAAAGCCGGGTTGGCCGGGAAGCGAGGTGTCATACCCAATGAAAGGCGTGGAAGTGACGCCTCCCAGCCTGTAACACGCGTAAACGGCGTCGAGCCTTCCCGATTCATGCCGGAGGCCTTTGAATTCCAAAAGCCGCTCCTTCCAGGCCCGGCCCACGAAAATCTCCGTATATTGCGGATTAAGACGCGAATGTTTATCCAAATACAGTTTTGCGTATAACTCTGTCATCCGCGGCATATCCTCCATTGTAAAATTCTCGTGATTTACAATAGAATATTCATCCAGCTTTTTCAGCGCCTTCAAATCGCGTTTGACATCAGTCCGCGACATAAACTCCGCCTGTTTCCCGTCAAAAAAGTAAATGAGCCGGCTCGTTATGAGAGTATAGCCCAAGGCCTCCAAGCGCGCCGGCAAACCGGGGTCTTCGTATCCGTGGATATTCTTGAGCAAAACAGCATGCTCGGGGAAAGCCTCCACCAGAAGTGCCGTCACCGCCGCGGCATCCTCAAGCAGCCCCGGTCCATGCAGATTCGTCGACAGCAATCCGCTGCTCCACTGCACCGTCCGGTCCACCGCCGTGGCGCCCAGCAGCGCACCCAAGCCATGAAGAGCCGCCCACGCTCCCGCGCGCGCCCACGGCGGCTTCACCAAGGCGAGCTCCGCCAGAGGGTAACGTACGTACTGCGTTACAAGCGAGCACGGGTAGGACAGCTCTCCCTCCCCTTCGTGGACACTGAGCGGCCACACCCGCTCACTGGTCCGGACCACACCCACGCGGGCGTCTAAATTGGGCGCCAGAACCGACGGTGTCTCCTCCAGAAACATCCGCCAGTACGCGCGCGCGCACGAAACACTCCGCTCCAAACACTGCAAAGCCTCGTCACCAAACGCGAGTTCCGTGGCCGGCGCCTTCTGGTGGCAAGTTGAAATCACAGGCGCTTCGATCACCCTCAGTTATTGAGTCGAGCGATGTAGAAGCTTCCATACGTATGCACGCGGTCCCTCACGTGACACGCGGCCGCGCTCGCGGTGTCGTACTGCAACAAATCGCCCACCCGCGCCTTCCTCCCCCCCTTTTGGACAAAAAGCGGGTCCACATAGTCCACCCGTGCACCTCCGCTCCGCCACAACGCCATGGCACCCGGGCGCGCGCGATCAAAGATGGCCTGCCACTCGGCGCTCAGAAGATCCGGACTTTGTGTGCTCAGCCAGTCCATGTGGTCGAGCAGCACAAAGCGCGAAAAACCCTTGGGATGAGACCGCAGAAAGGAAGTTAAATCACTGGTGGCAATCTGCACCTTGTCCACGAATCCCCCCTTAAGAAGTTCAAAATTAGACTCCTTGAGATACTCAGGACAGCACTCCTTGGAGTACCGCCCGAACAGATACAACCTCCAAAAGTAATTATCAGCCGTCGGCAGCTTTGTGAACACGGCCTCCATGCAGTCCTCCATGAAATCCGAGACACTCTGAGCACACGTTGTCTCCAGGTGATCCCGCTGCGCTTTGGGCACCCCAATTAGACTGAGGGCGAGGTCCGTTCTCAAGGCCCGCTTGATCCCACTTCCCCAAAATCTGGGCTTCACCTTCTCAAAATAAATCTTCCGCTGCAAGTGAATCGACGACGCTGAAAACAACTGCAACGCGTCCTCGTAAACACCCGTGATTTTGCAATAGGCCACCAGCATTTTCCCGAAAGCCCCTGTAGTCCCCCGATGATAAAACGAGGCCGCGGCGTTCGGACGCTCAAAAAAGGAGATTCTGGTGTCCCAGTATGACTGCGCCTTGGGAGTGAGTTCAGCGCGAAGACGCTCTCCATACCAAGTACGGAAACTGGCATGCCCGCCGTCTCCAAAGAGGCTGAAGAACTCCTCGAAATGGAGCTTTCGAATCCCCGCGATCTTAAGCTCGAGCAGGGCGTTTTGCCGGAAATTCATGTCCACGGCGTGCACGCTTCCTGGATTATCCAAAGCGTAGTCCAAGGCATTGCAACCTGCAGACGTGATGAGGACCAAGTCGTCGTCCCCCGTCAACTCCATGACTTCGCGGTCCAATCTGGGGTCCTCCCAGCAGGTGTTGTAGACAAGGTGATTCCCGTGTACGTAAGAAAACAAACGGTTGGTTGTCCAATTAAATAAAGCTTTCACAGGTTATAATAAAAAAACAATGATTCCGAACTAAGAGATTGTTCAATTTCCTAGGAGACCTTTCCTCCTTTCGAAGACTGCAACAATCTAAATTATTTTATTCATTAATTTGGCACCCGTTTGTTTCCCTTTATTCACATTTATTTCATGTCTCTGAAACACTCAGCAGCCGGGGGCCTGTTCTCGCGCAGTCTGGAAATAGCCGCTAAACACATCACCCTGCATGGATTACGCTACAGCATGGCCTCGTTTTTGCGGGAAATATGGTTCGACCTCTCGCACGGCGTCGACACCACGACCCTCCATGGCAGCATGGACCACCCCCACTCCGTTCACTATCAAGGCGCTGACCCTCAGCTTGTTAAACAACTCCTCAGCAGCCTCCCCACCCGGGCAAGGGCGTCCACCTTTGTGGACTTCGGCTGCGGCAAAGGCAGGGCACTCCTTCTCGCCCTTGAACATGGCTTTCAAGAGGTCATCGGCGTCGAAATCGCGCCCGACCTGGCGGCTATCTGCCGACGCAACCTCGCCAAGTCGACGCGCGCCCATCATTTTGCAAACGCGCGGGTCATCGAGTCTGACGCCACAACCTTCACCCCTCCTTCGGGTGCCGTGAGCGCCTTTTTTTTCAACCCATTCCATGGCCCACCCTTGGAACAAGTGGCCGCAAACATTGCCTCCGCCTCTCAGCATTCCGGCGCCGAGGCATGGCTGATCTACGTCAACCCTCTGCATTTAGAACCGTTCCTTGCCCGGGGTTTCAAGCTTGTGCATTCCCTCATGCACCGCCAGACCCTGCTCGCCGTCATCGCGCATCTGCAACCCGGCGCCACTCACGATTAAGCCCCGAATGGCTGGAGGTTGTGTATACCGCCCGGGGCCAGCCTGCCAACGAAACCCCAGTCCCCTGTACACGGCACTCCGTTCGGAATTTGCGCGGCCTCATTAGTCTCGGCATTAGACAACAACATACCAATACAGTAATGTAAGACCCAAGCCCAACCCGTCCCCTCGATGTCCGATCTCATCACAGTTATCATCCACGGCCTGGAGGGCGAACACTCCTCCGTAAACCTCCCTCCGGGTTCGTATTTCTGCGGCCGCGATGCCGCATGCGACCTCGTGATTGAATCCCTGGGGGTGTCCCGCAGGCACGCCAGACTCGATATTTCAAAGGATTCCGTGGTCGTCGAGGACCTTGGAAGCAGCAGTGGAACGTTCGTGGATGCCGTCAAAATCTCCACTCCCACGCAAGTGGGCCTCCCTGCGGTGATCTACTTGGATTACGTGTCGCTTGAAATTTTTGCGGCGCCCCCGGTGGTCACTGAGAGTGACAAAGGGGAGGAAGCAGAAGGCGTATCGCTCTCTCTGGACGCGGCGCTGCACGCACCGCCTCCTCTGCAGGGCATGGCCGATCAGGCGAAGCGCCGCTTGGAACTCTTATACGACCTGCCGCTGAAGCTTGCCGCCGAACAAGATCTGGGACGCCTCTTCAGCCTCATCCTCGAGCGGGTGCTGGAACTCATTCCAGGCGCGGTGCGGGGCGCCCTGCTCATCAAAGAACCTGTTTCAGGAAAACTGGCCCTGCGCGCCTCGATTCCAGCCAGCTCTCCGCCCATCAGCCGGACGCTCATTCTGCGGGCCATCAACCAGCAAACCGGGTTCATTTGGGGGGATAACGCCTCGGACCATGCAGACATCTCACAAAGCATGGCGGCGATTTCCGTGCGCACAGGCATGTACACGCCCCTCGTGTGGGAGGGTCAGAGTATCGGCGTGCTCTTTGTAGACAATCCGGAACGGCGCAAGGCATTTTCGCAGGAAGACTTGCAATTTCTCCTGTCCGTCGCCCACTACGCGGCCTCCGCCGTGGCCAATCAACTGCTGCAACACGAAATTGCGCAAAACAACCGGACTCTGGAGCATCTGCTGACCAACTTTTCGCCCAAGATCAGGGGGCGTCTTCTCGAAAAATCACGGCAAGGCCGCCTGCAACCGGGTGGCGAAAAATCCGTTGTCACTATCCTCCTCTCCGATCTTCGCGGGTTCACCCGCACCAGCATGAACCTCGATTCCCAAGAAGTCGTCGACATGCTTAACGATTATTTCCACGTCTTGGGTCAGGAGATTTTCCGACACGACGGCACGATCGATAAGTTTATTGGAGATGCCGTGTTGGCTGTTTTCGGGAGCCCTGAATACGATCCGTTCCATGCCTGGAAAGCGGTGTGCGCCGGCATTGAGATGCACGCGCGCATGCACTCCGTTAACGAACGCCGGATCGCCGCAGGCCAGCCCCACTGCGATCTCGGGATCGGGATTTACACGGGCGAGGTGCTTCACGGATTTATTGGCGCGGAGGACCGTCTTGAGTTCACTGTCATTGGCGACACGGTGAACAAGGCATCGCGTTACTGCGATGCGGCGCAAGCGGGAGAGATCGTCATCGGGCCCCTCACCCAAGAGGCGATCGCCTCTGAAATCCCCTCGGTTGCGCGCATGATCGCGACCAAACACGAGGCGGAACTGCCCGCCTTCGTGGTCGACTGGCGCAATCCGGGAGCGATGGCTTGAACCACTTGCGGAGCAATATTTTATTTAGTCCTTCGCTTCTCCACCAAGGCAGCGCCTCCACGGCACACAAAAGGCAGCGTCTCCTTTCAGAAACGCTGCCTTTTGATTATCCCCGAGAGCGGTCCTCGGCCCAGTCAAGGACGTGAGTCCGCCCGCTTAACGGCAGGCTTCTGCCTCAGGCCGCCTTACGCTGGTGCGCACGATAAGAAGCCAAATGGCGCGCCTTGAACTTGCGCATCTGCTGGGCGATCTTAAGTGCCGCGGAATCAATGGAAGCGTAAATATCCGTCGTTGTGGCGGATGCCTCCAAGGTGATATGGTCGGCGCAGTGCAGAATGATTTCTGCGAAGTGCCTGTTACCATGCTTCTGCAAATCGAGAACCACGTGGGCCTCGATGATTCGCGGATAGTCCAGATGGAGCTGGTCTATTTTATGCACCGCATGCTGGCGGATCGCCTCTGTAATGGCGAAATGCCTGCCATCCACTCGAATAGGAACATTAACATTTGCTGTCTGCATGGTCGTCTTTCCGTTTCGGTGGGCACAAACTCCTCTGGCCGGAGCCTGTGTCCTTTGTTTGTTTTGGGGTTACACTCAACTACATACGGAAGCCCTCACCGAGATACACCCGGCGGGCTACCGGATCGTTGACCAGAAATTCTTTGGTGCCCTGCGTTTCCACCCGGCCCTCGAAGATGAGATAGGCACGGTCGACGATGGCAAGGGTTTCCCTCACATTGTGGTCTGTAATGAGGATCCCGAGTCCGTCATTTCTCAAGCGCTCGACAATCTGCTGCACGTCGGCGACGGCAATGGGATCCACCCCGCTGAAGGGCTCGTCGAGCATCAGCAATGAGGGAGAAGTCACCAGGGAACGCGCGATTGTGAGCCGCCGTTTTTCACCACCGGAGAGAGTCAAAGCGAGTTGCTTAGCCACGTGTCCTATTCCAAACTGATTCAGCAGTTCTTCGCAACGATTTTTTCTATCTTTTTTAGACATCGGTTGCGTTTCCAAGATCGCTAACAGGTTGTCCTCGACGGTGAGTTTCCGGAAAATCGACTCCTCCTGCGGCAGGTAGCCCATGCCCATGCGCGCGCGCTTGTACATGGGCAAATCCGTAACATCCTCGCCCTTAAAGGTCACCCGTCCACCATCGGGTCGCACCAGGCCGGCAATCATGTAAAAACTTGTCGTTTTTCCTGCACCATTAGGCCCCAGCAGTCCCACAATCTCGCCCTTGGCTAATTGAATATCTACCCCGTTGACCACGGCCCTGCTGCCATAGATTTTGAGTAACTTTTCGGTACGCAAAATCGGCTCGCGCGCAGGCACCCGAGAACCAGCGTTAAACCCAGACGGGGTCGTCGGAAAATCAGCGCCCATTTTCGGTTTTTGTATTGCGCAGCACGGATTTAGACTTCCCCAAAACCTCCATCGTGCCCTTGTTGTTGAGGATAATCACCGTGCGCTCATCGGTGGCGACCACAGTGTTCATCCTTTGCTCAACCTGCGGCCAACCCGAGAGCGTAATATCCCCGCTAGCAGCCTCATACACCGCCCTAGCCGCACGGCCAATGCTCCGCTCAATCTCGCCCTTGTCATTGACCTTGTCCTGAACAATCACCACATCCCCCTCAGCAACAGCTTTTTCCACCCCGCCGCTTGAATTTGGATGCTCGGAGGCCGGCTTTTTCTTGTCGGCAGGCGCCTCCGCCGTTGCTTTCCCCGGTTCAGGAGAACGCTTCAAGAAAGCAACAAGCTTGTCACAATTCAAGGAAAACCTTTGATCCAAAACCTTTACATCTCCCACAAAAGTGGCCTCGTAGCCCTTCGCATCCAGGACAAGCCTCTGCGTGGCGGTGATCACCGTCTCGGAAACAGCCTCGGAGGCGGGCGCCTTGGCTTTTGACACCGGGTTGGAAGACTGCGCGACGGAGCCTTTGGGGGATGCTTCCGGCTTCTGCTCTGCAGCCACCGCAGGTCCTCCCTGCAGTACAAGGAGAATCCCCAGGCCCGCGCCACAGGCAGGTGCAGCGAGAGAAGGTCTTTTGATTTTCAACATAATTTAGATCCCAAAGTTCAGTCTATTTGCGAAGGGCATTCCCAGCCTTGCCGGCAGCATTCACATCCACGTTTTTTCCATCAACAGAAACTCCTGTGTTGGAGGAATTTCCGGATTCCCTGGCAGACGCCCCACCCAGGCTGCCCAGTCCGCCCAGTCCGTTGTAAATCACCATCTTCACCGGCCCCCCCAAGCCGCCTTCGTGAGTTGCCGTATTGAACTCCATCGTGGCTCCATGCAGCTCAAACTCTTCCCGCCTAATGGTCACCGGCACCTTCGCCACAAGGACACGAGTGAAGCGGTCGAGCGTCGCCTTGGGGAGGTCGATGGAGAAATCTCGGCTTCCGTCCTCCTTGTAAGTTTCCAAAAAACTGTCGCGAATCTCGACATTGCGATCATCCACTCGGGAAACCGCTCCAATCACAAAAATAGACCGCAGCTTCCCAGTTTCATCAAGGTCAGGAATCTTCAGCCCAAAACTGTCGTACCCCTGCACCAAGGGAATGGCCATGGGAGACGACTCTTTGCCTGAAGACGACTCTTTGCCTGGAGCCAAGCCGAGAGCAGGAGCGGCGCCCGCCACCGGTTCCGGAGCCGTGGACAGTCCAGACTTCGATTCCTGCACCTTTTGCGGCCTGCCGCCGGTCTTCGAGACCTCCACCCCCGCCACGGACAAAGGGCGCGAAGCCCTGAAAGGACTCGAAACTTCCTGCGCGTGTCCTGCAGGAAAGGAAAAAAGCACCAGCAGTGCCACAAAGGACAGGCATACCCGAGGTCCGCGGGAGCCGCGGAAGGGCATAAGCCCTCGTTTGCGGCACGGCCCCCAGTTATTGACGCACGAGAGCATGGATTTTGGCTAATTGAGCCAGCAGGGCCGGCAGTTCAGAAAGAGGCACCTGGTTAGGGCCATCACTCAACGCTTTGGAGGGGTCCAGATGCGTCTCGATAAAAATCCCGTCACAGCCTGCCGCGGCCGCCGCACGGGCCAGCACCGGCGCAAGAACGCCGTCCCCCGAGGTCCGATCCCCCCCTCCTCCGGGCCTCTGCACCGAGTGGGTGGCATCAAATACGATCCGGTACCCCAGTTCGCGAATCCAGTACAGCGACCTCATATCCGCCACGAGGTTATTGTACCCGAAGGTGACACCGCGTTCGGTGAAGAAGAAATTTTCACACCCAAATGCCTGCAATTTTTTGGCGATGTTGACGACGTCCTGCGGCGCTAAAAACTGCCCCTTTTTGACGTTGACCGTTCGAGCGGTGCGAGCCGCGGCCTCGATCAGGTCCGTCTGCCGGCACAAAAAGGCCGGTATTTGAAGGATATCGATCCACTGGGCTGCTTTTTGAGCCTCCTCGGGGGAATGAATGTCCGTGGTCACTGGCACGCCGAAATTGCGGCCTATCTCGCCCAAAAGCCGGCACCCCTCCTCCACCCCCATTCCTCGAAAACTCGAACCCGAGGTGCGATTGGCCTTGTCGTAAGAAGCCTTAAACACGAAAGGCACGTTCAAATCTGTGCAAATCGCCTTTAAAGAACGCGCCATTTCCCACACGAACTCGGCAGACTCAATCACGCAGGGGCCCAAGATGAAGAGCGGCTTCGCCCCCCCAAGCGTGAGCGTGGCTGCGCCAGAACCGATGGAAAGCGAAGGAAGAGATAAAACGGATTGGGACGCGTGAGACATTTCTGAAATAAAGAGTAAGAAAGACACCAAAGCATTAGGCCGCCCGAGCTGCATTCAATCTAAAAACTGGGCTATTTAACTCATTTTACAAATTCTTTGTCTCCCCCACCTTCTTGTACCGGCCCAGCAATGACATTCACGCAAGGCTTCGCGTCAAAATAACGCGCCGCCACCGCCCGGACCTGTTCCAAGGTCACCGCCCGGATTTTTTCGCGTTCCGCGAGATAATGCTCGGCCCCGAACCCAAAGAGTTCATCCACGGTGCAGCCCGAGGCGAAGGCACCTGGACTCTGGTTTCGCAGGTCCATGGACCCGAGGGATTTTTCCTTTGCCCGAGAGAGCTCCGCCGCTGTGAGCCCCTCCCTGGCAACCCCGGCGATCTCCGCCTGCAGTTCCGCGAGTACAGCGGTTTGCTTCATGGGGTCTGTACCGACGTAAAACACGAAAGTGCCGCAAGCCAGCCCTGAGAACTGGCTGGAGCCCACTGAATAAGCGAGCCCGAGTTGCTCTCGGATGCGCACAAACATGCGGGACCCGAGGTCGCTACAGGCCTCATCCAAAAGGGCCAGAGCGGTTTCGTCCGCATCAAACATGTCCACTCCCCGGTACCCAATCATGAGAATCGCCTGCTGGCGCTCAATCACCTCGGAAACACTCTTGGAAGCGCTTAAAGGAGCCGGGCGCACAGGCTCCAGCAACGCCTCGGCGCCTGTCGCCAACGCCCCAAAATACTTGCCCGCAAGCTCCGTGGCACGCGCCTCCTCCACGTCCCCAAAGATGGATAAAACGGCATTCCTTCCCACAAGATAGCGCTCCTTGAAAGCCAGCAGCGCCTCCCTGTCAATGGACGCCACACTCTCAGGCGAACCAAGCGCCGGCAAGCCGTCGGGATGCCCCTCCAGCAAATGCCGCCGCAGAACCTGTCCGGCAACCGTAAACGGATCCTCTTTTTCCGCCTTAATCCCAGCCAACTGCACCTCCTTCTCCCGCGCCAACACGCTTTCCGGAAAAACCGCATTACAGGCCACGTCTGCCAATATCTCCAAGCCCCGCTCCAGATCCCCGCGCAAAACACTCACCCCAATGGTGATGGTGCCCTTCCCAGCATCCGCACTGATGGCGCCCCCCAGAGACTCCACCTCCTCGGCAATCTCCTTGGCCGAACGCGACGTCGTTCCCTTGAGCAGGACCCGGCTGAAAATCTTCGAAATCCCGTTGTTCTGCGGGGTCTCCTCGAGCCGTCCGCCCTTGAACCCAATCACCAGACTCACCAGAGGCAGGCGCCGGTCCTCGCACACCAGCATGCGCAGTCCATTGGGAAGACTATGCCGCCGAATCCCGCCCCGCACCGCAACCGAGAGGGAAGGAGGCTCTGCACCCGCCGTCCCCTGCGGATGCACCGTGACGACATTCATCCGGTCCTCGCGCAGATACTGCCGGGCCACCCGCTGCAAATCGCCGGGCTCCACACGCGCGAGACTTTGCGCATAAAGCCGCGAAAAATCCGCATTCCGACACACCAACCAACTGTCGCCAATATCAGAGGCGCGCCCCTTTGCGGTGGCCAGGCTGCCGATAAAACCACTCAAGCGCAGGCGCCGGACCTTTTCCAACTCCGAAGGGAGCACTCCCGCCTCGGCCACCTCCCTCAATTGCGCAAGCAACGCCTCACGCACCTCCTTAATTTTTTCGGGATCCAGCACTGCACTGACCCCGAACAAGCCCGGATCTGAGGGCGCATAACACCAGGCGCTCACCGAGTGCACCAGCCCCTGTTCCTCGCGCAACGCGCGATAGAGGCGCGCACTGCGCCCGTCTCCCAGGACCGCCCCCAGCAAATCCAAGGCGGGAATATCCTCGTGCCGGACGTCTGGCACAGGCCACGCGAGACACAGCCGCGTGAGTTCGGTGGGAAAGTCTTCGCTCACCTCGCGGGGGGCCAATTGGCGGGGCTCGGAGGGTATCCAGACCGCCTCCAAGGCGACGCGAGGAAGGTGCCCCACCAGGCGCACCAATGCTTCGTGAACCGCCTCAGCGTTGACGTCTCCTGCGACCACGAAAAACACGTTGTTGGGAACGTAACGACGTTTGTAGTACTCCAGAACGTCCGCCCGGCTCAGGGCATTAAAGACGTCCAAGTGACCAATCACAGGCTCCCTGTAGTGATGTGTCTGATAGGCGGTGGCAAACAAGCGCTCGCTGCTAAGCCGGTCGGGATCATCAAAACCCATGGCAAACTCCCGGCGAATCACCTCCTGCTCCTTCACAAACTCGTCCTCCGGCAACGTGGAGTGAAACACCGCATCCGCGAGGATTTCAAGGACCACCGGCACCCCTTTGGACGGCAGATCCACCCAGTAAACCGTACGGTCAAAGGAAGTGTACGCGTTGATATACCCCCCCACATCCTGCACCTGCTGGGCAATCTGGCTGCAAGTCCGCGTCTGCGTTCCCTTAAAAAGCATGTGCTCCAGCAAATGCGAGATGCCCGCCCCCAGATGACGCCCTTCGTGAATCGAACCTGTTTGCACCCACGCCTGCACACTCGCCACGGGCGCCGAATGATCCTCGTGCACCAGAAGCTCCAACCCGTTGGGCAAGGCAAAATGACGGGTAGGAAGCTGGGGCAAAGCCGGAGGCTGGGGCAAAGCCGGAGGCTGGGGCAAAGCCTGAGGCCGAGGCAAAGCCGGTGACGAGGAGACAGATTCAGGCATAGTTACTCAGTGTAACACAATACACGACACCATTGTAGTGGGAATCTGTACGGGGCAGCCCGATTTCCAGTCCACGGCAGTCCACGGCAGTCCACGGCGGTGCACTTCAAGCGGAGAGCAAGCGGAGGCGCCTCCCCTGAACCTACCACGCTTTGGCTTCCTCAAACACACCCCGCACCATCTCCGGGGTCAATGGAGATTTCGCCTGGTACTCACGCACAGGATGCCCAAGCGGCCCAAGCGCATTCACCTGAAACACGCCCCCCTTTGGCGCAGTTCCATGCCCCCGAATCTCAAGCTCAGGCACCGTTTGCCGCGGCGCCCACTTTAAAACCACTGGCTCCAACTCTAAAACCGCTCCCGCGGCAGCCCCTCGCAAAGCAAGACGCACCTCTCCGAGCCACTCAGGAGCACCCGCCGTACCTGTGACCTTGAGATCCACACTGGCGGCGCCCGTGGTCCCAGTCACCGTGGCTCCCTCCCCGCTGAGGATCTTGAGTTGCAGTTTGCAATCTTTCAAAAAACGGTTTTCAGACCCGCTCAAAGACACCCGTTTGGGATCCATTTCGCGCCAAAGAGACCGCATGTCCGGCACTCCGGCAAAATCAAAATCTTTGATGAGAATCTCCCCAGAAATCAGAGGCTCACTCACCGGCCCCGAAACCTTCCATACGGCGCGCCCACTGAGGATCAGGGGGGAGAGAGGCACCGCTAGGCCCTCCTGATACTCTCCAACGGCAAAGTGCAGCCCCAGCGGAGCCTTCCACTGGGCTTTTTCACAAGCCACCTCGAGTGCCAGACGAGGCGAGGGCTCTTCCCCCCAGGAAAGCACCGCCTTGCCCTCGTACAGGCCAGCACCAGAGCTCCAAGACAGATTTCGCGCCTGAATCGAACGCTCCTGCCAGCGCAAGTCCGCGCCCACCCCTGAAACGCGCCCCCCGCCAACCGCCCAAGCGGCCTGCCGCAATTGCAATGCCCCCTGCCCCTCTAAATTTTTCATGGAACCCTTCATGCTCCATTCGCCGCTTAAGGTGCCCTCAATCGCCCGCGGCATTCCCGGCAAACGCCCCAGGAACGCCAGGTTCAAGCCCGTCGATGCCACCCGCAGCTCCACAGGGCTGCTCTCCTTCAAAACCTTCGCCCAATTAATCTGCGGCCAGGCATTCCAAATTTCCATGGGCAAGAGCGCCTCTCCTTCCAACACCGTCGCCTGCCCCTGCGTGATGCTTAAGTTCGAAAGCCGCACCCCGAGGTCTCCGAAGGACGCGCGCGTGCGAATTTCAATCTGCTCGTCCCCCAACCTGGCCAACTCCACTTCCACCCCATTCTTATCGTAGGACCCTGAAATCTCGCCGTCCATGGGAAGCGCCCAGAATTCCTGAGCCTTCACCGACCGCAATTGCCTGAACTGCGCCTGCACTTTTCCTTCCCGCTCGCTCTGAGTGCCCTTGCCCGACCAGTCAAAATCGATCCCCCCTGCATAAGGCTGCGAAACAAAAGGCGGTTGCAGCAGGGATGCGTATTTCGCGAGATCCCGCACCTTCCCGTGCAACTCGCCCTGATACCACCAGTCCGCCCCCACACGAAGGATTCCCTTACCCCGTAAAAAGTCGCCGCCTTGGTTGAGTTCAAAATTCAGCAATTCAATATCTTCACCCTGCAGTTTAATTGCGGCGTGGAGTTCTTCAATCGGTGCGCTGCGCCACGTCAAATTCTCCCCTGAAACAATCAGGGCGCCTCCCAAGACACCGGACTGCCGGCGAATCGCGCCATCCACGGTGAGGCCCCCCGCCGCATAGGTAAACTCCGGAAGAAGAAGCGCTGAGAGTTCCGTCAAATTTTCGACACGCACGCCCACATTCACCCCAAAATCAGACTGCCACCACGCCCTCTCCCCTCCCGGCCCCCCTCCCGGCCCCCCTCCCGGCCATTGCATGTCCCCATTAAGCACCAGTTTATTGTGCCCCTGCCGCAGCACAAATTCCGGCACCTGAATGCGCCGGTCCAGCAGTGTGGCTCCCAACACCAAGGAATCCCACTGGCGGGATTCCCACTGAAAGTTTTTCGCCTCCAAGCGAAGACTGGCGGTTCCACGATCGGGACGAGAGGTGTTTCCTCGAAAACTAAATTTCCCCGCCTCCAGAGACCCTCCCGCCGCTTCTGTGACGTTTAAAAACGCGGCCAGAGGCGCCACGCCCAAATTAGAAAAGGTGCCACTCGCCTCGAAGGGCGTTTCTACAGAATCAGAGTTAATCTCCGCCGAGGCGCGTAGTTCCCCCCCGAAGGCCTCCGCCTGCAGTTCAAAGTCCATGTGCCCGCCAGCCACTTGGGAGAGCGCCGCTGAAAACGAGGGAATCCTCAGGCCCTCCATAAACTGCATCTCTCCGAGTTGCAGCTTCCCTCCCTGCAGACTCGTCTTTCCTTGCACCTCACGAAATACCTTGGACCAGTTTTTCAACTGCACTTCGAATTTACCCGCCCTGCACTCCCCCGAAGCCCGCTCGCTGAGAGTGAGGCCCACGTCCTCGGTGCGGACCGCAAATTGATCCGAAACCACGGAAGCGGTTTTAAATTCAAAATCCAACCAGGAAGGCACGGGCAGCGGCAAAGGCGCCCCCCAAGAAAGCGGGAGCGTGCGCGTGGCAACTTCCGAAGCCTTTGTAGCCCCGGCTTCTATCCTCCAATGCAAACGTCCTTCGCGCAGCCAGCACCTGTGCAAGAAGCGGCGATTCCCCTTGCGCTCAATCAGCGCCCCCCACGCACATTCCAAAGTGAGTTGGCCGGCGTCAAACTCCAACGACCCTCCGTCTGCACAAGGCAAAACCACATGCAGACCGCTCACTTTGAGCGGCTCCCAGAGGCTCCCTTCGATCGCCTCCACGGAAGCCTCCCCCCCCTGTCGCCAGGCTTCCTCGTGCAGAAGTCCCCAAATCACCGCGCGAAACACAGGAGGGATGCTCAGCGTCAAGACGACAACGCACAAAAGCAGGAACAAACGGTGCAAAAAACCGCGCTTTCTTGGAGGAGCAGAGGCAGGGAGACTGGAGGGTTCTGAGGCAGTCACAGACACAGGGATGATGGATCAAAGATACAGTCTAACCCGACTTAGACAAAAAGGCAAAGCCCTGAGAAAAACGCGCATGGCTCAAAACCAAACCGCCCACCCCCAGTCCGAGCACAGCTGCCGCCGCAACATCCGAAAGGTGGTGAGCTCCCGCCCATACCCGCGCCCACCCCATGAGTCCAGTTCCCAACACCGCCAGCGATACCCCGCACACGCGCACCTTGCGCTGACGACTCCGCAACGCCACGAGCGCAAGCGGCGCCAAAAACCCCGCCACCACCGAAGTATGAGCCGAAGGGAAGGACTGGAAATCCCGCGCCCCCTTCGTCCAGACGCGCAATCCCTTGGACGGTCCGTACCACCCGGGGGCAGCCTTCGAAAAGGGCCGTGCCCGCCCAGTCACCGCCCGCACGCCATTGGCGCTCACCCCGGCAATAGCGGCACAAATTCCCATGATCACCACCAAGCGCTGTAGGGTTGCAGAGCCCGTTTTTTTGCCCCACCACCACAGCGCCACCCCAATGGCAAGCACCCCGTACCAGTCCCCCCAAAAACTCACCCTCCCAGCAAGCCAGCGCCCAGTGCCATTGGCATTTTCGCGCACCCATGCAACTGCCCAAGGATCCAACGCGAAGGCGCCCGCCAACAAAAGACCCGTTGCGAGCCCAAAAAGAGCAGCCTGTAACGCACGCTTCCCAAGCGGCCGAGGCTGGCTATTTTCGTTCAAGGATGTTTCTAAAGGGGCGCTCACAACCTCCTAAGACTCCACGAGCACGCGCCCGCTCCAAGCCAAACCTTTTCCTTAGCCCCCACTTTTTATCTCCACCCATGCAGCCCCACTCTCAAGCTTCCAAAGCTAAACTGACGCTTCTCTTTGTGGTTGTAACGCTTTTGCTCTGTCTGGGCAACCACACCCTGCCCCTCATCGACCGCGATGAACCCCGCTTCGCAGAAGCCTCTCGGGAAATGCTTCAGAGCGGCGACTGGATCGTCCCCCGCTTTAACAACGCCCCCCGCTACGACAAACCGCCCCTGATCTACTGGATGCATGCAGGCTGTTACCGCCTCCTTGGCGACAACGCCTTTGCCGCAAGGCTCCCCGCCGTCCTTTGCACGGCCGCAACCGCTGTGCTCCTCGCACTCTGGGGAGGCCGCCTCGCGAGCCCTGTCATTGGTTTTCAATCCGCCCTCATCTACACGCTTTGCGTCCAGTCGTTTGTCCACGGACGGGCCGCCGTGGCAGATCCGCCCATGGTTCTCTTTTCCGTTCTCGCCGCCTGGGTGGGATGGGAATGGCTGCGCAAACCCGGCAGCCGTGCTCTCGCCCTCGCCTTTTGGACCTCCCTCGCCCTCGGATTTCTTGCCAAGGGCCCCATCGCTTGGATTCCGTTGGGCATGGTCGGCTGGGCTTTCTGGAAAAACCGCCGCACTCAACCCGCCCCGGGCCCCGTCGCTTGGATTCTCGGGCTGTCCTTTACCCTCGCCCTCGTCGCGCTCTGGGGTATCCCCGCGCTCCTGCACACCCGCGGTGAATTCGCGGCCGTGGGTTTGGGTAAACATGTCGTCAACCGCTCCCTCATTTCCATGGAAGGACACGGGGCAAAAAACCTTTTCGGCTACCTCGCTACACTGCCGTTCTACTTTCTGACTGTCTTTCCCAGCTTTGCCCCATGGTCCTTCTGGTTGCCCGCAGCCCTCCGCGCCCACTGGCAAAAACGCACCCCGGACACCTCTTATCTACTTTCGGGAATCATCCTCACCTTTGCCATCTTTACCCTGAGCCGCACCAAGCTGCCCCACTACACCCTGCCCGCATTCCCCTACCTGGCCCTCCTCCTTGCGCTTTGGTGGAAAGAAGCGCGTCCAGCCCTGCTCTGGCGCAAAACCACCGTGATCACCATCGCCGTGTTTACCCTCGTGCCCCTGTCTGTCTTCCCCATCGTCAAAGCCCTTTCCGCCACCGAGTCCCTCTTGCCGCTGCTCCACAAAAATCTACGCGCCGAAAGCGCCGTCGCCCTTGTGGATTACCGCGAACCCAGCCTGATTTGGTCCCTGCGCTCAAAAATAACGGGCTATCCCGAATACATCACTGAAGCCGGGGTGAAAGAATGGCTGGCGCAGCCCGGTCCCCGCATTTGCATTCTCTCCGCTGAGACCGCGGCCAAAATCGGCGCCGGTCCCAGCATCGCCGAGGCTCAAGGATGGAACCTAGCCAAGGGCAAACGCCTCACGTTGGTCGCACTTTCAAGCGAGCATTGAGCAAACACCGATCACACGAAAACCAGAACGCTCCCACATCGGGTTTCATTAAGCTGCGCCTCCGCCTCCTTGGGCCGCCTATCACCGGTAGCCAGCCTTCTTGAGCGGCCCACAGCAAAGCTTGCAGCACTCAGCACAATCGCCTGAACCTGATTTACTTGAGCCTTTTCGAGGCGTCTGGCACGCCCATACACCCGAGATCGTAAATAAAACCACCGCCGCCCTCACTAGTTGCTTCATAAAAACTCCGTATTTTTCCAAAAAATCCCTCATTTCTCTGCTCTTGTTGCTCTACTTCTTCGCTTTCGCATCCTTCGCCGCGCATCTGCACATCCACTCCGCCGCATTACAGGCGCTACAAATCGTGAGATCGTATTGAAGCCTCGCCGTCACAGGCTTCCCTTTCGCACTTTCCCGAAACTGGAAGATCACCCATTCCCCCGCTTTCACTAGGGGCACCACAAACACCCCATCCTTTTTCTCCACTGCCAGCTTTTCGGGTTTAGCGCGGTCGCCGCTTGTCGCGGCAAGTTCCTGTTCCGCCAAAACCACAGGCTTCATGTCCTTGTCCAAAAGCTTGATGTGAAATTGCTTATCCTTCACAAGCACCTCCCCGTGCATGGATTCATTCTTTGAGAATTCAAGAATTCTCCCGCCATTGGGGCCGATTTCCACCTCGCCATGGGCGATTGCCCAGGTCTTTAAAACGAAGCCGCAAAGCAGCGTTAGCATGTGTTTTTTCATGATTGTCTATGTTTGTATGTTGTTTCTTTGGTTTGTTGTCTTTCCACTAAAAAAGCTCGGCGGCCTGCCGCTCCACGCTGCGTTCGGCGGCTCCACGTCCAAAGGTGTAAAAAACCGTGGGTGTCACTCCCAACCCCAGGAGGGTGGACGTCACAAGACCACCCACGATCACCACCGCTACGGGATGCAAGATCTCCTTCCCAGGCTGGTCCCCCGCGAGCACGAGCGGAAGCAACCCGATGCCCGCAGCCAGCGCGGTCATGAGCACCGGCACCAAGCGCTCTTTGGTGCCACGAATCACCAGCGCCTTGGAGAAGGGTTCTCCCTCGGTCTGCATCAGCCCAAGATAGTGGGAGATAAGCATGATGCTGTTGCGGGCGGCCACCCCGGCGACCGCAATAAAACCCACAAGCGTCGCGATGCTGATGTTGTTCAACTTCACATAGGTCAACAGCAGCCCGCCCACGAGCGCCAGCGGAATGTCCAACAAGACCTGGAGGGCAAAAAACGCCGTGCCAAAATAGGTGTACAGCAGCAACGCAATGAGCACAAAAACCGCCGCGCTCAGCACTGCAATGCGCCGGGAAGCGTCGGCTTGCGCGCGAAATTCTCCCTCGTACGCAATAAAATACCCCTCCGGCAGCTTCACCTGCTCTCCCACGCGCTTTTGAAGTTCCACCACCAGAGAGCCCACATCACGCACGCTCGGTTTGATGGCCAGGGCAAACCGGCGCTGTGCCCCTTCGCGAAAGATTACATTAGGCCCCTTTGCCTCTCGCACATTGGCAATCAAGGACAGCGGCACGCGTTGCACCAAGCCGTCATTGCCTCGCACTTCCACCGGAATATCGCCCAGTTTTTCCGGCGACTCCCGCCACTCCAAGGGCAACCGCACGGTGAGGTCCATCTCCCTCGCCCCGTCCCGGAGCGACGCCACTTTTTCGCCGCCCAGCAGGGAAGAAAGCATCGCATTGAGTTTCCCCGGTGTGATCCCGTACGCCGCGGCACGGTCCCGGTCGATCTCTATCCGGAGCTGCGGGATCACAGACTGCTGGTCCAGTTTGCAGTCTTCAAAACCCGGAATGCTTCTGGCCACGGACTGCACCTGCACTCCGATCTCACGCAACCGGTCCAGATCCGCCCCAAAGACCTTAATCGCCACCGGCGCTGACACCCCGCTCAGCATGTGGCCAATCCGATCGGCGAGCGGCCCCATCACGACGCTGAAGGTCCCGGGCACGCTTTGCACTTTCCGGCGCACATCCGCAAGAATCTCGTCGCGCGCACGCTGGGGAAGCGCGGCTTTTCCTGAGGGCCGAAAATCCACGTCAAATTCAGCCGTACTCACCGGCACCACATGATCGCCCCGCTCCGCGCGTCCGAGGCGACGCCCGACTTTGTGCACCTCCGGGATACTCAGAAGCTGCTGTTCGATCACATCCGCGATGTTGTTTGTTTCTTCCAAGGAAGTCCCCGGTGCCGCCGTCATCGACACCAGCGCCGTCTCTTCCTTAAAGGAGGGCAGGAAGTCTTTCCCCATTTTCGGGTAGAGCAGGAATGCCGCCACCACAAGCATGCCCACAAGGCCGAGGAAAAAGTACGGTTGCGCGAGTCCAAATCGCAGCAACGTATGCTCGAGCAAGGCCTTCATCAAACGGGTCACCAAGGCATCCTTGTGTACGTGGCCCGCCTTGGGTTTCAGAAGGAAAGAACACAGCACCGGGATCGTCGTCAGAGACACGATAAAGGACGCCACCATGGAGACGATGGTTGCGATTGCGATGGGTGAAAACAAACGCCCTTCCACCCCGCTCAAGCCGAGCAACGGTAGGAAAACGAGGATGATCAGCAGAGTCGCATAAAGGATGGAATTCCGAACCTCGCCCGACGCTTTCGCAATCACAGAGAGTGCCGACAGCGGCGCGGGACGTGCCGCGTTTTCCCACAACCGACGATACACATTCTCCACGTCCACAATGGCGTCATCAACCACCATCCCAATCGCCACAGCCAGCCCACCAAGGGTCATCGAGTTGACCGAAATCTCAAACCAACGAAACGTGAGCAGCGTGATTGCGAACGACAGCGGCATCGCCATCAGGGTGATAAACGTCGTCCGGAAATTCAGCAGAAACAAAAAAATCACAAGCATCACCATGATCGCACCATCACGAATGGCTTCCTTCAGGTTCCCAATGGCATGCTCGATAAAGTCACCCTGCCGGAAAAGCACCGTGGCCTCTACCCCCTCGGGAAGCGTCTTTTGCAGCTCCACCAATGCTTTTTCCACCCCGGCTGTCAGCGATAGCGTGTCGAAGCCCGGAGCTTTCGTCACACTCATGACCACGCCGCGTTTTCCATTCACACTGCCATCGCCACGCATCGGTTCGACTTCCCACTCCACACGCGCGACGTCCCTAATCAAAATCGCGCGATCCCCGATGATCTTCACCACCGTACCGGCGATGTCCTCAAGGTCCACACTCATTCCAAGATTGCGCACCATGATCTCCCGCGGACCGGTGTTGATAAATCCCCCGGTCGAGTTGCTTGCCGCCTCCCGCGCCGCGGTTTCGAGTTCCTCCAACGTCACCTGATGCGCCGCCATCCGATGCGGGTCCGGTTGCACCTGCATCTGCTTGATGCCTCCCCCCATGTTCAAAACCTCCGCGATCCCCGGGATGCCCTGCAAGCGCGGCCGGATCGTCCAATCCGCAATGGAGCGCACATCACGCGGGAGTGTTTTGTCGTCCCGACTGCTCACCCCAATCAGCAATATTTCACCCATGAGCGATGCTACCGGCGTTAAAAAAGGCTCGGCTCCGTTTGGCAAAACCCCACGCACCCCGGCCAGGCGCTCCTGCACAAACTGACGTGCCTTGTAGATGTCGGTAGCCCAGGAAAACTCGGCGTAAACGAGTGACAGTGAAACGTCTGAGTTCGAGCGTACACGGGTCAGCCCAGCCACGCCGAGCAAAGCCCGTTCAATAGGTTGGGTGATGTTCACCTCCACCTCCTCGGGCGCGAGTCCCGGCGATTCGGTTAAGACAATCACCGTCGGTTTCGTAAGATCCGGCAACACTTCGACTGGCAAACGCAGCGCGGTCTGGCCGCCCACCACCAGCACAAGCAAAGCTGTGACGAGGACAATCGCACGGTTCTGCAGCGCACCATGAATCAGCTTTTGAAGCATAACATCAAGGGTTGCTTGCAGACGCTGCCGGCTTGTTGCGCACCGCCACAAGCAGCAGCAAGAGCAGCAGGACATTCGTGATAAGAGAGAACCTCGTTAGCATGGAAAATGGCTCCGCCGCAACGGATTGCTCCTGCCCGCCGGTGGCGGCTCTTTCCTTTTTCTTGGCACCGGTGACCTCGCTTCCATCCTCGTTGTGTTCATGCCCATGCGCCGCGTCGAGCGCTTCCTTCAACGACACACTCCCTTTTCCTGCAAACGCCAGCGAATACGCACCCGTGGTCACAACCTCGTCCCCCGCAATGAGCCCTCCGAGCACCTCCACAAAGCGATCGTTGCTTGCGCCGATTTGGACCGGGACTTTGACGAAGGCATGCGGCAGTTCGTAGTCCTTGACGTAAACAAACCGGTTCAACGCATCCCCCTGCAACGCGGTCTTGGGAATGCTCATCACGGTCTCCCGTTTGCTGAGCACAATCGAAAACTCCGCACGCAGCTCGGGCCGGAGCAAGAGACTGGAATTGGGCAACGCAAAAACGGCGTCAATGGTTCCACTCGCCTTGTCCGCGGCGGTTCCAAAACGCAACAATGTGCCTTCGAAGGCCTCCTCCGGAAGGGCTGTGACATGAATGTGCGCCAGCGCTCCCACCTTGATCCGTCCCGCCAAATGCTCCGGCAGCCTCGCAACAGCATAGACCTCCGATAAATCTGTAATCTCCAACAGCGCTTTGTCCGGATCCACGGGTTCCCCGATACGCACCTCGCTTGAAGTGACGAGCCCGCTTGTGGGCGCCTTCAACCAGATCGAGGGCGGCGGGTTGCCCGGTTGCCGACTCTCCAAACGCACCACGTCCGCGCCCGCTTCCACCATCGTGCCGTGCACCGTATGAAGCTCCATAATCCGACCCGCCACTCGACTCGACACCACAGCCCGCTTTTCCGGAATCGCCTGGATACGCCCCAGTGCAAACACGGTTTGTTCAAAGTCGGTCTCTTCGACTTCCACCGTCTGAATCTTGAGGTTTTGAACGCCTGTCTCGTTTAAGATCACGGTCGCCGCGGCTTTCTCAGGCGATACGGCGGCAGGCAGGTCCATGCAGGCGAAAGTCAAAGCGAGCACTGCAATAACCGTCCGACATTTAAGAATCTGGCTCATTTAGATGACTTAGGTTGAGGCGTTGCAGCGTTAAACCGGATCTGCGCGAGATGATAATCTCTTAGCACATCCAGCCTCTGCCGTTGCAGTTCAAGACGACGGGACCGGGTCCGAAGCACTTCAAGCAAGGGCGTCTGACCGGAGGCGTGACTGGACCTGAGTTGTTCTTCAAGCTGCGTTGCTTGAGGCAATGCCGACGCATCCAACGTACTCAAGATTTTTGAATACGCCTCCATCGCTTGCTTGGCGGCTTCCGTCTCGTTGCTGGCGCTTAAACGCACCGCACTCGCCTCCCTCTCGGCACGCGTGACGGCGGCACTCGCTTCGTGCATGCGTCCCGCATTGTTGTTCCAGAGCGGAAGCGGCACGGTGACCCGAAAACCGATGGTTCGATCTGTTTGCATCGGATTGGGGTCATCCACAGTGCGCTCTTGGCTAAAGGTGAGTCCGGCTCCGATATCATCGATTCGGCGGGCGTGCTGTTCCTGGACGCTAAAGCGTGCCGCATCCACCCGAGACTGTGCAGCCAGGACGTCGGGCCGCTGCTTGAACTCGCCTGCTGGCGGCGCCTCAGAGGGCGCCGCAAGTTTGCCCACCACAGCCGCAGACTCGCTGGGTAAAGAGCCGAGCAGGTGCCGAAACTCGCCCAAAAGCACGGCTTCATCCGCTGCGATTTGCAGCTTATCAATCTCGATCTGCCGCGCCTCGAGCTCCACCTGCAAGGCATCCGTGAGGGCACCCTCGCCGTTTTGGGCGGCTTTGCGCAGGAACGCGGACACCTCTCGTAAGTTGGCTGTCTGGTTGGAGCGCAGTTCGCGTTGCGCCTGAAGTGCAACGAGTTTCACGGCCAGCACACGCACGTCCACCGCCAATTTTCGTTCCGCGTCGCGCACCTCGAACTCGGCCGCCGCGAATTGCGCACGAGAGACCTCCTTTTCATGGCGCAGTCTTCCGGTCAGCGGAAACCGTTGCAGCAAAGTCCATCTAACGGCGCTTTCACTGCTGCGCGTATTCCTGTTCCATTCGAACTCAAGCTCTGGGTTGTTCAATCTCCCGCTTTGCTGCAAGCGCCCGCGCGCCTCCTCAAGTCCCATCCGGGCGGAGGCAAGGGCTGGGTTGTGTTTGAGCGCGTAAGCCACGGCTCCGTCCTGCGTCAGGGTGACACCAGAGGCAACAACGCAAGAAGCGCTTAAAAAAAGGGCGAAAAATATCGGGCGTAAAACCATACAATTCGAGACCGCAAAACAACTAACCACGTGAGCAAGCACGGCGTGAACAGCCCTCAGAACGCTGCAGCGCTCAGGGCTTTTATTGAAACAGACAACGGCCAATGCCGTCGCACGCCGGCCTTTAGACCCGCAAGACCACCGTCCGACCCACCACCACCCCAGGCCGCGGTATATCGCTCTCCTTTAAAAGAGCCTCCCGCAAAGACGGGTCTTTCCACAAAGCCCTCAAGAAGCTGAACTCGGGCAACACCGCCACAAGCACCGAAACCAACGCCGGTGCCGCCACCCCCGCCGCTTGGACGCCCTCGGGAGCTTCGCCCACAGGGGTATGATTCTCCCTGTCTCCATCGCTCGACTCATCATCAACGTGCGATTTCTCCGCCACGCCCTGGTCCGAACTCTGCTCCAAATCCTTGTGACACGCCTCCGAATGGGGCCCATGGCAATGATCCGTGCGAGTCAGCACTTCCTCGCCGCCGCACCGGCACATGTACCCTGATATCCCACCAAAGACCTGCGTTCCAAGCAGTGCAAAAACACACAGCAGGGTGAGGAGATTCTCTTTGGAGGAAGAGCGACGCACGGGAGCTTAGACTTCATTGAAAGCGAAGTGATTCAAGCAAAATCCTGCTTTAATCTAACCGTCTGAAATGTTCTCAGCCTTCTTTCTGGCGGGCCACAGGCACAATCTAGTGGAGATTCCCTCGCAGAACCGCTGGACTTTATGCAAAATTAAATCTGCCTGTTTGAAAAACGTTCTTTCGAGCCAGTCTCTTTCACTCCATCCTTCGCCCCCATGAACAAGCCCCCCCTTCCTCTGTTTTTACTTCCGCTCCTGTGCCTTGCGGGAGCCACCGCACGCGCAGACGTGAGTCTTCCAGCTGTGATTGGCAGCCACATGGTGCTCCAACGAGACCAGGCCCTGCCTGTCTGGGGCTGGGCAGCCCCCGGGGAAGAGGTCCGGGTGGCTCTGGGCGAAAACAAAGCCACGACCAAGGCCGATGCCGCCGGCCGCTGGCGGGTGAACCTTGCTCCGATGCAGCCGGGCGGGCCCTTCTCCATGACGGTCTCGGGCAAAAACACCTTGGAGCTCACGGACATTCTCGTGGGCGAAGTCTGGCTGGGCTCTGGCCAGTCCAACATGCAGTGGTCGCTCACCCAGGCCGCGGGTGCGGAGCAGGAAATCGCCGCCGCCAACTATCCCCAGATCCGCCTCTTTTCCGTGCCGCTGGTCCCCTCGGGAACTCCGGCTTCGGATGTGGTGTCGAGCTGGAAAGAATGTTCCCCCCAAAACGCCCCCGCATTTTCAGCGGTGCTCTACTTTTACGGCCGCGAAATCCACCAACACCTCAACGTGCCTGTTGGCCTCATTAACAGCTCTTGGGGCGGCACTTTGATCCAGCCCTGGACACCGCCAGAGGGCTTTGCCTCGCAACCCGAACTCAAGCCCGAGCTGGAACTCGTGTCCCAACAGCGAAGCGCCTATCAAAAAAACCTTCTGCGCAATGTGCTCCCTCTCAAAAACTGGCTGGAACTAGCGGAGAAAAACACCACCACCGGACTTGAAGTGCCGGACCCCCCGCTTTTCCCCAATCATCCCCTCAACAGCAACAGCGCCCCCACCGGTTTGTACAACGGGATGATCCACCCACTGGTGCCCTTCGCCATCCGCGGAGCCATCTGGTACCAGGGCGAATCCAACAACGGTCAAGGCATGCGCTACCACGCGATGATGAAGGGCCTCATTCAAGGCTGGCGCAGTGTCTGGAACCAGGGGGACTTTCCCTTCTATTTCGTGCAACTTGCGCCTTACCGGTACGGCGTGAAGGAAACCTCGCTGCCCGAAATCTGGGAAGCCCAGACCGCGACCCTTGCTGTCCCAAACACCGGCATGGCGGTCATCAACGACATTGGCAACCCTACGGACATCCATCCGCGCAACAAGCTGGACGTCGGCAAAAGACTTGCGCTTTGGGCGAAGGCCAAAACGTACGGGGCCAAGAACATCACCTACTCAGGCCCGTTGTATGATTCGATGAACGTCGAACTCGATCAGATTGAGATCAAATTCAAGCATGCTGAAAACGGGCTGCTCTCCCGGGACGGCAAACCTTTGAGCCTGTTCACCATTGCTGGGGAGGACCGCAAGTTCGTCCCTGCCGTGGCGACTATTTCCAAGAACTCGGTGATCGTGAAGGCGGCTTCCGTGGAAAACCCCGTGGCGGTGCGCTTCGCCTGGAGTCAGACGGCGGAGCCCAATCTGACCAACAAAGAAGGCCTCCCCTCCTCGGCTTTCCGGACCGACCGTTGGGGAACCGAGGAACAGCCAACCTTCCGCGCCCTGAAATAAACTGGCGGAGACATCACCGGCACGATCACCATCACCCCCGAATTCACGAATTCACGAATTCACGAATTCCCAGACACCCGGTCGCTACCTCAGGCGAGCATATTTAACACTGTCCCCGTCATGCGGTCGGCTGTTCTTAGCGAAATGACATTCGCTTTGAACGAATACATGGCCCCAACCTCTGTGACCACATCCGAAACAAGATCAGTTCCCTCGCTCTTCCTCCGCACTTTCTTGGCAGCAACACCCCCGTCTGGCAGAGTGGCCTCGGAAACCCAAAGTCGCTTGTACCCGGGAGTCAATGCGTTCGCTATATTGGCACTCGCCGCCGATTGCCTGAGAGCCGCCGCATTCATTCCAGAGGAGGCGATGCTGAAGGCCGAGGATAAGGTCATGCTTTCACTTTAAAGCACGACGCAAAAATGAAAAGCACTTCAGCGCAAACCTCGTTCTGCTAGGCAAGGAAATGTAATTTTCGATACTTTCAGAAAACATCCTTTCCATGTCCATCGCTCAAACCCACTGGTTCCTTTACGTCCTGAAGTGTCACGATGATTCTCTCTATTGCGGCATCACCACGGATGTTCCCCGCCGGCTGGACCAACACAATGCAGGCACGGGCGCCCGTTACACAAGAGCCAGACGCCCAGTGGTCGTGGCGCATTTCTGGCCCTGCAAGGACCGCTCCTCAGCCCTGAAGTCTGAGGCGGCGTTCAAAAAACTGTCTCGAGCTGCAAAAATCCGCCGCATGACGGACCCCTCGTTTTCAAGCGTCTGCGTTACCAAAACAACCCAAATCCCATCGAAAACTGGGCCAAAAGACTAAGCTCGCTGTCCTTACCCAATAAAACCAGAAGCCCCAGCGTTCCAAGTCGAACTCTCCCCCAAGAACCCACCCGCCCGATTGCTTTACGCTCGAGATACGTCTACAACTTTCCCTGCATGTTTCCCTTTACTCCAAAGCACCTTGATCAAGCGCGGCTCTATTTGCGTGAGGCCGCAAAACTCGTCGCGTACCGGAAGGACGTCGTCTCGGAGGCGATCCTTGCCGAAGTACACGCGGAAATGGAGGCGCTCAAAGCAGCGATGACCACGAGAGAGAAGGGCCCCGTGGAAACTCAAATGCAGCGCTTGGACGACGCCTGCCGAAAACTTCAGCCCCCCCTGCGCGACGGGAGTTGGCGCGAAAACGTGGAGGTCTTCGTTGTCGCGATCAGCATCGCGCTCGGCGTACGCACCTACTTTGTGCAGCCCTTTACGATCCCCACGGGATCCATGCAGCCCACCCTCAACGGTATCATCAGCAAAGCCACCGAGGAGCCCGCGCCCTCGGTGCTGTCCCGGATCGTGAATTGGGCCGTGCTGGGGCGTAATTACTTTGATATCACTGCGGAACGCTCTGAAACCATTCAAGCTATCGAGGAGAAACATCGTTTTGGAATCAGTCTCGGGCCGTTCACTTACACTCTGATCAAAACCGACGCCGGCACCTATTCCGCAAGCGTCCCTTCTGCAGCCCTCTCGAGCGACAAACGCTGCACGCCCGGGCGCAAGGTGAACCCCGGTGACGTCATCGCACGCGGTTACACCGACACAGGCGATCATGTGTTGGTCGATAAATTCACCTACCACTTCCTGCGCCCAACCCAGGGAAATGTCTTCGTGTTTAACACCGCAGGCATCCCCACTCGGGAAAACGTGTACAACCCGGGAGCCCCCTCCCAGTTCTACATCAAGCGCCTTGCAGCCATCGCCGAGGATCACCTTAAAATCGATCCGCCCACGCTCTATAGAAACGGCCAGCCTGCACCAGAAACTCCTTTTCAGAAGGTCATGGCTGGCACGCTCAAGGACCCTGTCAACGGCTACTGTGGCTACTCCAACGGTCCCGAACGCGGTTCCTTCCCCCTCCTTGGCAACCCCAAGGCCACCTTCGATGTGCCTGCGCACTGTTTCTTTGCCCTCGGTGACAACTCCTATCACTCCTCTGATTCCCGCGATTGGGGCCCCGTTCCTGAAGCCAATGTGGTTGGCCGTGGCTTGATGGTGTACTGGCCGTTTTCCAAACACTGGGGTGCCGTTCGTTAAGAAAGACGCCATCACCCCTCCAGATGCGTTATACTCAGAGTTGAGTCTACCTCCCCCAAAAAAACCGAACCCCTTTTATGGCACGCCGAGCAAGCTCCTCCTCTCCAAATTTCAAAATGATAGGCGCCGGGGTCGGCGTCCTCGCCTTTTTGGCGGGCGGTTACCTTATTCTGGGGGGGACTCAGGACCCCTACCGGACCACCTCCCCTTTTCCGGTGAAAGACTATCTGGAAAACGCAAACAGCCTCCGAGGCAACACTTACAGACTGGAAGCACAGGTGGACAAAACTTTGGAAGTGTCACCGGATTCCAGCCGACTGCTCTCGGTGGAAAGCTCAGGCGACCTCATCCCCTTGCTTGTTCCCTCCAAGTTGAATGCCATGAACATTGAACGCGGCCAAAAGCTCCACTTCAAAGTGCAAATCAACGAGAAGGGGCTCGTGGTTGCCTCCGATATCCGTCGCCCCTAACTTTCCCCCTGCCATGAAACGCCTCCACCTTCTGGCCTCTCCTCTTTTGTTTGCGCTCACAACCGCCGCGCAAACACCTCCCCCCTCCCCCTCGGCGCCAACGTCTGGGGCGCTTCCCTCAACCGCTCCTTCGCCGCAGCCTTCTTCAGGGGCACCGACGGCTCCCGCTCAGGGATCCCCGGTTGCGCCCGCCCAAGGCAGTGCCCCCACTCAAGCGCCAAATGGAGACCCCGCAAACTCAAGCGCCGGCAGTCTCTTTGACAACCGGCTTCCCGCCTTGGACCCCGCCGGCGGCCTCCTCCGTTTCAACGGCCAAACTTGGGATGTCAACAACAACGCCATCTTCCGGGCACGGTTTGAAAAATTTCTCAACACCCCCGAGGAAACCGGTGAAGCGGAAAAAGCGCATCGCGAGATTCTCAACAAAATCATCACGCTTCTCGACCCCAACCATCTCAAAGCCGACACCCTCAGCGAGGCCTACCGGCTTCTGGCAAGAGCTGCCACCTATCCCGGGGACAGCAGGCTCAGCGACACTCTGGCAAACGCGATCTACTCCGTTTGGGCCGTAAAACGCAACCAGTCCCGCATGGCAGAAGCCAACCAGATTCTGGAGGATGAAAACAAAAGAGTCCGTCGGAATCTGGCTGTTCGCGCCTCTGACGAGAGTTTCCAGCCGAAAACAGAAAAGGCCGCCAAAAGCGCGACCGCTCCCCAGCAGCCTCCTCAGAACGCACAGGGCGGACAACCTGCCGCATCGAGAGCCACCGTCAACGCCGGCAGTCTTTCTACCAACGTCGCCGGCACGTCTCCCCTAGCCTCCCCCACGATGCCAGACCCGTCTCAGGGCCAGCAAGGAGCTGCGCAGGCTCAGCAAAGTGCCATCGAGAGCTCTGCGCAGGGAGGCGCAAAAGCAGTCGTGATCGCAGGGTATGCGGAGAAACTTGTCGAGAACGCCCTCAAAATCAAAGCCAACAGCCTTAAGGGCGACCTCACCGAAACCCAGGCCAAAATTGAATTCCAATCCCTGCTTGTTCAGCTTTTTATTCAAAGAAGATTCCACCACGTCGTCATCGGCTCCCGTTTCTATCGGGCCCTCTTCAGCGACGGTGACTCCAAACTCACCCTGCCAGAATCCAGTCAAAACCCCTTCAACAGAGGCACTGGGCTCCCCCCCACGATCTCCACTCTGGAATCCTTCGCAAACGAAGCCATGCGCGAGGTCCAAACCGGCGTGCAGGCTTTTCACAAACTCCTCGACCTTGGCGAACTGCGCTCCGCCAGCGAACGGCTAAGGGACGCGCTGCTCGTCGGTGAGTTCATGCCGGAAATACGCACCCTGCCCTTTGATCGCAAACGCAAAGTCTTGGGCTTCGTTCAAAAGGGGAACCAGTTGCTCTCTGCCATCGAAGTCAAGGACTACACTCTCGCAGGAATGCTCTTGGACGGCCCCAAGGGCCTCAGGGAGTTGGCGCCGGACTTTGATGCCACCAAACCGGCCGCTCTCATCGAAACCGCGCGCAACGCCGCTCGCCTGCATCTGGCCAAGGCTCGCAACGCCGCGATTTCCGGAGACAAAGCGGGATTTGAGGCTGCCCTCAAAGAAGCCGCCGCAATCTGGCCCAACAACCCCGAACTTTCCGAAGTCGCAGGAAAAGCCTTTTCTCAAGGTGATCAAATGGCTCAGGCGCTGATTGAACTCGACCAGTTAATTTCCCAGAAAAACCTCCGCCGCATTGCCGATGAAGCGGGCCGCTTTCTTGCCGCCACGCAAACCGCGCCCGCAGAAAAACAGGCGCAACTGAAACAAATTTTAACCGACTTCAAATCCGTGGAAGCCTCGCTCATGGCCGCCCAGGAAATGGACCGCCAAGGCAATCCAGCCGGTGCTTGGGAGTCCGTGGACAAAATCGCGGCGAAATTTCCTGACGATCTCCAACTCAATCAGGCGCGTGCACTCTACACGACGAAAGCTGCCGACTTCGTGCGCACTGTGCAGACGGCCCAGGACCATGAACGCCGCTCGGAAATTGCGACCGGGCTTGCGTGGTTCCTCAAGGCCCAGCGCCTGTATCCCAAGAGCGACATGGCAGACGAGGCCGTCAAACGCCTCAAGCTCAGACTGATTTCAGAGAGTTCACAGTAAACCCACCTCCGAACGGGATTGAAGATGAGGCTGACTCACGCTCGCTTGTTCTCTGTCCTCCTCCTGTCTTCCTCCGGGCCGATAAAAGCTCAGGCTCCGGCAGCGGGCCCGATGCCTGGAGCCCCCGGCGACGCATTTAGCAGCGTGCTTCCCGGTATGGACCCCTCGGGCGGAATGGCGCGCTTTAACGGACAAACATGGAGTGTCAATGACAACGCTCTCTTCAAAGCGCGCTTTGAAAAATTTCTCTCCACCCCCGAAGAAACGAACACTGAGGAAAGTGCCCACCGTCGGATCCTCAATGAGATCATCCTCCTACTGGATCCTAACAATCTCAAACCGCAAACACTCACAGACTCCTACCGTCTTCTCGCCCGGGCAGCCACTTATCGCGGTGACAGCCGCATTTGCGACACGCTCTCCGGCGCCATCTACAGCGTCTGGCAATCCAAACGCAACCAGACCCGACTCGCCGAGGCCAACCGCATTCTGGGAGAAGAACAAGCCCTGGCCCGCAAAAACATGGCCACAAGCGCCTTCAGCGAGCAGAACGCCGGAAGCGGCCGCCGTCCCGACAATGCGCAATCAGCCCTGTCCTCGTCATCCATTGTGCAAGCCGGACGGGCGGAAACCATTGCAGGCAACGGGATCATGATAAAAGCCAACCAGGCCAGGGGCGAACTTTCCGAGCTCCAAGCCAAAGTGCAGTACCAGGCTTTGCTTGTTCAGCTTTTTTTCCAAAGACGCTTTCATCACGTGGTCATCGGTTCCCGTTTTTACCGCGCACTTTTCAGCGATGGAGACTCCAAATTAAATCTCCCAGAGTCCTCCCAGAACCCTTTCAACAAGGGCTCTGGACTCCCCCCAACGGTTTCCACCCTGGAATCTCTGGCCAACGAGGCGATGCGGGAGGTGCAGACCAACGTCCAGTCCTTCCACCGCTTATATGAGGTGAACGAGTTGCGTTCTGCGAGCGAGCGCCTTCGCGACGCCCTCGTCGTGGGCGAATTCATGCCCGAGGTTCGCACCCTGCCCTTCGAGCGTAAACGCAAGGTCCTCCACTTCGTTCAAAATTCCGCCCGCCTCCAATCTGCCATCGAATCCCGTGACTATACCACGGCGCTCAGTCTTCTGGATGGGCCAACAGGGATTCAGGAAACAGCCAAAGACTTTGATGCGATCAAAATACGCGCGCTGATTCAAACCGCACGCACCTCCTCTCTCATGCTCATTGCCAAAGCGCGCAATTCGGCAATCTTCGGCGATAAAGATGGTTTTGAAGCAGCCTTAAAGGAGGCCGCCGCCATTTGGCCCAACAATCCCGAACTCCAAGACGCAGCCAATAAAGCCTTCAATGCAGGGGACGTTCTTGCCCAAGCCCAAATTGAACTAGACCAACTCGTGGCCCAAAAAAACATCCGCAGAATCGCCGATGAAGCCGGCCGCTTTCTTGCCGCCACCCAGACCTCAAGCCCCGAAAAACAGGCTCAACTCAAACAATTCCTCGATGATTTCAAAGTCCTCGAAAGCTCCCTGATGGCAGCCAAAGAGATGGATCGCCAAGGCAATCCCGCAGGCGCTTGGGAAACAGTCTTCAATGTGACCCAGCGTTTCCCCAATGATCTGCCCTTAAGCCAGGCGCAGGCCCTTTACACCACCAAAGCGGCTGATTTTGTGCGCACCATCCAAGTCGCCCAAGAACATGACCGCCGCGAGCAGGCCGCCACTGGTCTCGCCTGGTACTTGAAAGCCCAACGGCTTTACCCCAAAAGCGAAATTGCCTCCAGCGCCATTCAGCGTCTTCAAAACGCGCTTCTCCAAACCACCCCTCGTTGAGTAAGGTTGCAATCCGCGCGTCCCCCTCGCTTTGACCTTGCCGAAGACGCCGTCGCAAAGAAGAAATAAAGAAGGCGCGTGAAGAGCCGCCAAAACATTCCGATGAACACCCCACAACCAGCTTCCGATTCCCAAAGCAAAAACTCTCGCTCGGGACACCCAGATCTGCACGCCGCCGCCGCCACCGGTCATTTCGAGCGGATCCCAGAAGCCTTCTACACCCGCGAGATCCTTCTTCCCAAGACAGTCGAGGGCCAAGACCACCCCCACTTTCTCCAAGTCGCCAAACAAGCAGGACACCTTGAAGCCGTCCCAGGCGCAATATGGGCACGCCTCCAAAAACTACATTCGGAAAAACTTTCTGACCCAGAAAAGAACCACCTCCATGCCCTGCTGGAGATTCACGCCGAATTGGTCGCCCTCTACTGCGCCCGACTCGAGGCTCAACCGGGCATCTATCACCGCGAAATCCCACCGGACTTCAAAAACGACCCTACCATCCGCGCCCTGCACCGCAAGCACGAGGTCAAGGATTTAGAAAAAAGCGCCGTTCCTTTCGAACAACTCCCCCAGCGCTTCCAGCAGGGGCAGGACGCTTTTGACGCTTGGTCCCGCCCTTGGATCCAGTTGCTCTCCAGTGACACGCATCCTTTTGATAAAATACCCGAAAAACTCAAACAAAACGCGGAAGCCCTCGAAGCTTGGCGCCGCCCCTGGATCCAAAGACTCGCCAACGCGCCGATTGATTCCTACCTGATCCCGCCTGAGTTACGCCAGCATGCCGAGGCCATTGAAGCGCGCAAACAGCACCATTGCGGCGCCGTACAGCACGGCGACGAAAAAGCCCTTCGCAACGTGCCCAAAGAACTGCGCGATCTGCCCGAAATGCTCCAAGCCATGACAGAGGGCTGGTCCGCATGGTTTGCCGCGCGCGGGCTCCAAGGCTGGGGGCTGATTCCTGAAACCTTCCGCCTGAGCGAACGTTTGCAAAACCAAGCCGCTTCCCTCTGGATCGAGCGCATTCAACGGGAAGCGTTTGCGTGGACGGATGTCCCTCGGGAGTTGAACGGCGTGCCCGCCATAAGCGAGGCCTGGATGGAGGCTCAAGCCGTTCCAGCCCAGATGGAACCTTCGTTTGCTGAAATCGCAGCCCAGCCCCACCTCACCAAACTCACCTTACAACTCTGGCGCAACAGCAACCATTGGAACCGGCAAAAAACGGGCGCCATGCTCATTGAGTTGCGCGGAAAGCCCTGGCTTTTTGAAAAACTCAACCCAGCCGCTCAAGGCCATCCTCTGATCCACGAAGCCGCTATCGAAGGTGCCAGAGATATGATTGGCCGCAATCTAAACTACTTTCACGTCCTCCCAACGGCCTTCCGTTCCGAACCCGATTTTTTGGATTTGGCCGCCACAGACTGGCTCGCAGACCTGAAAGCAGAACGCTGCACTTGGGAACAAATCCCAGCCTCCTTGAACGCAGCTCCCTCCCTTGCACAGTGGAAACAAAAACAGGATTCCACCCAGCGTAAACTGGCACGGGAAGAGAAACAGGCGGCCGCGCAGGGGCGTTTGCGCGCCCATCCTGAACTCAGGGACGAGGAACTTACCAAAAAGGAATTAAAAAGCGCCAGCATCCGCAAACTCCGTTCCTCGTACTGGGCAAAAAAAGTCGAAAAAGACAAGATGCTCTTCCTCGAAGTGCCTGAAAGTCTCATCGGCGAGGAAGCTATCCTCAAAGTTGTCCGCTCCCATTGGGGCCCGTTGATTCACAAGAACCCCGACATCTTCGAAACTCTTCCCGAACGCGTAAAAGCGGACGATGGCATCCAGCGGGTTCACAAAATTGCGACCCGTAACACAGGAACCGACCATCCTGAACCAACCCCCGAATAGCGCGCGTCGACTGAAATCGCCTCAAAACTCGCCACAGAGGCGGAGTGCCAAACGCTCCGCCTCTTTTTGGGACGCGGAACCCGAAAACTCTTTCACCGCCATTCTCTGGCTCAAATCGGCACGTTCGCGCCTTCCCTCTCAAAGAAATGCCCATTAGCATCCAGCAGCTTTTGCCATCTTCCCATTCTTATGAACGAATCCACTAGCACCGTTTGGAGCCGCATCGGCCAGTCGCCCCGATACAAGGAGTTGATACGCTCGAAACGGGCGTTCATTTTTCCTGCAAGCCTATTCTTTATCGCCTATTACTTCGCCCTGCCTGTGCTCGTCGGTTGGTGGCCAGAACTGATGAAAAAGCCCGTGTTCGGCCCCGTTAATATCGCCTACCTGTTTGCCCTCTCCCAGTTCTTTATGGCGTGGTTCATCGCTTTTCTCTATGTCCGCAAAGCTGGCGAATGGGACAAACAAGCCAAACAAGTGATCGAAAACGAGGAATTTGTCTCAAAGCACTAATTCCCACGGACCCACACCCACACCCACACCCACACCCACAAGCGCAAGCACAAGCACAACCTTTTCTCTACAATGACTCCCGCTATTTGGATGTTCCTCGCCTTCGTGGCAGCCACCCTCGGCATCACAATCTGGGCCGCAAAACGTAACACAGGCGCAAGCGCCTATTTCGCTGCCGGTCGCAGCATCACCGGTTGGCAAAACGGTCTCGCCGTGGCCGGCGACTATATGAGTGCGGCCAGCTTTCTTGGAATCTCGGGCATGATCGCCCTCTACGGCTTTGACGGATTCATGTATTCCGTGGGCTGGTTGGTCGCGTACCTCACGGTCCTGCTCATCGTCGCAGAACCCCTGCGTAACGCGGGCAAGTACACGATGGCGGACCTCCTCGCTTACCGCCTCACGCCACGCCCCGTGCGCGCTATGGCTTCGCTGAGCACCATCACCGTTTCCACCTTTTACATGGTCGCCCAAATGATCGGCGCTGGGGCCCTCGTCAAACTGCTCTTAAGCAATATCCCCTGGATTAGCACCAATGCCGCCATCATCGGCGTTGGAGTCCTGATGGTCGTTTATGTGGTTTTCGGCGGCATGCTCGCCACCACCTGGGTGCAGATCATCAAGGCCATCCTGCTCATGACCGGTACGATCTTCTTGAGCGTGCTCGTGATGAAACAGTTCGATTTTAATTTCGAACGCTTCTTCTCGGCCATCTCCCAACTCACCTACGTAGATCCTAAAACCAAACTCGAAGTCACCCGAAACTTCCTCGAACCCGGACTCAAATTCGGCGACGCTGCCACGGCTGGTTACGGAAAATGGGACCTCGTTTCCCTCGGCATTGCCCTCCTCTTTGGCACCGCAGGTCTCCCCCACATTCTGGTCCGTTTTTACACTGTTCCTGACGCAAAAACCGCCCGCGTTTCCGTCGTCTGGGCCATGATTATCATCGGCACCTTCTACATCCTTACCACCTTCCTCGGGTTCGGCGCCGCCACCTTGATCAAGCCCGATCATATTACCACCGATAATATGGCTGCACCCCAACTCGCAGAAACCCTCGGCGGCCCTCTTTTCTTCGCCTTCATCTCGGCCGTCGCTTTCGCCACCATCCTAGCCGTCGTCGCCGGTTTAACCATCAGTGCCAGTGCTTCCTTCGCTCACGACTTTTACTCCAACGTACTCCACCACGGTAAAGAAACGGACCCCAACAGTGAAGTCCGTGTCGCCCGTATCACCGCCTTCATCGTGGGGGCTGTCTCCATCGTCCTCGCCATCAAATTACAAACCGTCAATGTTGCCTTTCTTGTCGGCCTCGCTTTCGCAGTCGCCGCAAGCGCCAATCTCCCAGTGATCGTGCTGTCCATTTTCTGGAAACGCTTCAGCACAACCGGGGCCGTCGCCGGACTCGCAGTCGGCCTCCTCGCAAGCATCCTCCTGATTCTCGTGAGCCCCAGCATTATGGGCATCGACGCACCGGACGTGGTCGCCGCAAAACGGCACCTCATCCAGATGAAGCCGCTCTTCCCCCTCAACAACCCGGGAATCCTGAGCATCCCCATCGGCTTCCTCGCCGCAATTATCGGTTCCCTTCTACGGCCTGAACCTGAAGCCGAAGCCAAATTTGAGGAACTCCAAGTCCGCTCCCAAACCGGACTCGGTGCCGAAAAGGCAGTCGCCCACTAACCCCTTGCGTGCGGTTGGGCAGGCCGCATCTTAGACTCGACAACGGGGCGGTTGGAATAAACACTCCCGCCCCAATTTTCCAATCAGACCTTATGCGTTTTGCCAATCAAGTTGCAGTTGTCACTGGTGCCGGTCGCGGCATCGGCCATGCCATCGCCCTTAAATTTGCGTCCGAGGGGGCGCGCGTCGCCGTCGTTTCTCGCAACGAAAACAATGCGTTGCGCACCGCCGATGAAATCAACGCACGGCATGCAGGTCTTGCCAAAGCCTACGCCGTTGACGTCGCGAGCCACTCCGCAGTGGCCCACCTTGCAGAACAAATTTTGACGGACTTTTCCAGAGTCGACATTCTCGTCAATAACGCGGGCGTCACACGCGACGGCCTCTCCATGCGCATGAGCGAAGAGGACTGGGACGTTGTGGTGGACACCAACCTGAAAGGGACATTCAACTGCATTCAGGCGTTTGAGCGCTCCCTCATTAAACAGCGTTCGGGGCGCATCATTAACATAGGTTCTGTTGCCGGATTAATGGGCAACGCAGGCCAGGCAAACTACGCAGCCTCCAAGGCGGGAGTCTTGGGGCTTTCAAAAACCATCGCCCGTGAATTGGCCAGCCGGGGCATCACCTGCAATGTGGTGGCACCTGGATTTATTGAGACGGATATGACAGATGTATTGCCGGAAAAAATCAAAAACGCCGTGATTTCCCAAATTCCCGCCGGCTCGTTTGGGAAACCTGATGACATCGCCGCAGCAGTCGCCTTTTTAGCAAGTGCTGAAGCCGGGTATATCACGGGACAGTGCCTCACCGTTGATGGCGGTATGGTCATGTAACGCCGCAGCCCTTGTTCCCCCCCATGGATCTGTTCCTTCTCAGGCATGCCGACGCATTAGACAGCGCCCCCAGCGACATGGAACGCCCCCTTTCAGAAAAAGGGCAACTCCAAGCCGCCAAGGTTGCCCGATATCTTGCAAAAGCGCCTCTGAAGCCCGTCCTGATCCTGAGCAGCCCAGCCCTTCGCACCCTGGAAACGGCCCAAACGCTTGCACGCGCCCTTGCCGTAGATATCCTCCCATGCGCGTGGGCACAGCCCGGCATGCACCCAGAGGAAGCCATCGATGAACTCAAGGCTTTCAGAGGTGCCGGCCCCGTACTGCTCGTAGGCCACCAACCCGATCTCGGTCTGCTCGCAGCGCGCCTCCTCTCCTACCATTACCCGGAGCGCCTTCCTGTTTCCAAAGCGAGCCTGATGCACCTGCATTTGTTTTCCACCGAAGCCGCCGAATTGAATTCCTTTGTGCCATGCAAGCTGATGTAAAAACCTCCGTCCAGCGTACCTCCTCCTTCATTGCGGATGCAGTTGCTCTCATTGTTGAAGCTGGCCAGCGAGCCATCGCACGTTCCGGTTTGTTCCGACTTGGCCTGGCTGGAGGCAATACTCCCCGCGCCGTATACGCAGCCCTCGCACAACAAGCCCACTCCTTGCCTTGGGATCGCGTTCAAATCACCTTCGGAGACGAACGCTGCGTCCCTCCGGACCATGCCGACAGCAACTTCCGCATGGCTTACGAGTCTCTCTTGAGTCACGTCCCGATCCCAGAAGGAAACATTTTTCGCATCAAAGGCGAAATCCCCCAAGAAGAAGCCGCTCTCGAGTGCGAGTCCAAACTCGCGGCCGTTGCGACGCGCTTCGCTGAAGAGCGTTACGAGCATGACCTGCTCCTGCTTGGACTAGGCGAGGACGGCCACACCGCCTCACTTTTTCCGGGCTCCCCCGCTCTCGAAGAAACAAACCGCAACGTCATTCCAACCACCGGGCCCAAGCCTCCACCTCGGAGAATCACCTTTACCTTCCCGCTAATTAACGCGGCGAAGTTGATTGTTTTTCTGCTCAACGACCCTAAAAAGGAGGCCATTTTACAAGGGGCTCTGCGCGGCGAATACCCCTCGGGACGAGTGGCTCCCAAAAACGGCCGAATCGTCTGGCTTGCAGGCGAATAAAGCGGAGACGCCCCAGCTGGCGAGCAAGTAAAAAGCGTCATGCCGTTCAAGCAAAGACTCCTGCGTGTTTCGCGCGTCCGACTTCCCCCTCTATGCGCTCACTCCCCTCCTTGTTTTTCCTTCTTTTCACCCGCTGTCTCCTCGCTCAAAACACAGCCCCCTCCCCCAGCCCGTTTCCAAAGGGTGAAGTCCTAGAATTCACCCTCGCTCACAGCACCGTTTTTCCCGGGACCACGCGGCAGTTTTGGGTGTACATCCCTGCCTCTTATCAACCGGAAAAACCAGCCTGCCTTTATGTGCATCAAGACGGGATTGCCAATAAAGCTCCGGCTGTTTTTGACGAACTCATCGCAAAGGGCGAAATGCCTCCAACCATCGGCGTTTTTGTCCAACCCGGCAGAGTTAAAGCCCTTCAACCCGGCACAGGCGACCGGGTCAACAGATCCTTTGAATATAACTCCCTTTCGCCCGACTATCCCCGCTTTTTAGCCGACGAACTGCTTCCCGCCGTCGAAAGCAAAAGCACCTCCAACGGTCGGCCCATCCGCATCTCCACAGATCCCAACGACCGAGCCATCGGCGGCCACAGCTCAGGAGCCTTAGCTGCCTTTAACGCCGCATTCGAACGCCCAGACCTCTTTCGCCGCGTCTTTTCAGGCATCGGCAGTTACACCGACATCCGCGGGGGCGATAAATTCCCGTCCCTCCTCCGCAAAACCGAACCCAAGCCCTTGCGTGTTTTTGTTCAGGACGGTGCGCAGGACCTCAACAACTCTTTTGGCGACTGGTGGTTGGCAAATCAGACACTCGAACGTGCACTCGTCTTTTCAGGCTATGAAGTTGCCCATGCCTGGGGCTCCGGAGGCCACAATGATAAAGAAATCGAAGTCATTTTTCCCGATGCCATGCGCTTTCTGTGGAAGGACTGGCCAGCCCCCATCTCAACTCCG
Organism: Chthoniobacteraceae bacterium; assembly: GCA_947476255.1. Lineage (GTDB taxonomy): Bacteria > Verrucomicrobiota > Verrucomicrobiia > Chthoniobacterales > Chthoniobacteraceae > Chth-196. Next base: position 39,258 of record CANJPY010000024.1, read on the forward strand.
AAGGGATCTGAAGCTTTTCAAAAACTCCTCCTTCCAGATGAAGACTGGCAGCTCATCAGTGAGGGATACAAATTCCTCGAAGGCCCAGCCACCAATGCCAGGGGCGAACTCTTTTTCGACGATATTCCCACAAGCAAAGTCTACCGCTTGGATGCTCAAGGAATACCCGAAACCTTTGTCGAAGAATCAGGGCGCGGCAATGGTCAGGCATTTGGCCCAGACGGCAGACTGTACGCACTGGCGGCAGGCGAAAACAAACTCGTTGCCTACAACGCAGATGGTTCCATGGAAGTCGTTGCAGAAGGCTTCCGCGGGAATGATTTAATCGTCCGCAGCGACGAAAAAATTTATGTCACCGAGCCCGGTTGGAACGGGAAAGACCCGAGCCGCATCTGGCTTGTTTTCAAAGACGGGTCCACAAAAATTGTAGATTCCGGCCTCAAATTTTCCAATGGCATCGCACTCTCGCCGGATCAATCCCTGCTATATGTCGCGGACTCCAGAACCCGCTGGGTTTACAGCTACCAAATCCAATCCGACGGCACTCTCGTGAACAAGCAACGTTTCTTCCAACTCACTGTTCCCGATTATGCAGACGACTCCGGCGTCGATGGGTTGAAGGTTGACACTGACGGTCGCCTGTACGCTGCTACGAGGATGGGCATCCAGGTGTGCGATCCATCGGGACGCGTTCAATGCATCCTTCCAATGCCAAACAAGAAGGTCGCAAACATCGCCTTCGGAGGTGCCCAAATGGATATCCTTTACGCCACGTGTGGTGACAAACTTTACAAACGCAAAGTCCGCACGCACGGGGTGCAGTCCTTCGCCCCTCCTCTCCTCAATGCAAAGTTAAACGGCGGATAATATCCGCAGCTTGAGGCGTATTTTCCACACCAAGGCGTCCAAAAAATTTTACCCGCCGATTGTTGCACCGCCGCAAACAACAGCGAGTCCCAGCCCCATGCAAAAAGTCTCTCCGACCTCTATAACTGCAGCTTAGCTGGATTCCGCGAAAGGCGAGTGAGCACGTTTTCGATAAGCCTCCCGAAGCGCGAGGCTCAACAACCTTCCCCTCTCCGAGCAGGAAAAACGTCTCTCTTGACCACTGTTGCGTTGTTGCATCCCATGCTTCCCATTGATGCACCACGAGTCGCTTTCAGGTTTTCCGGTTGTACCCAGTCCCCCTTGCGCCTCCATCTTAACCATCCTCTGAAACCTCCGCATAAACGACGCGCATCTCAGCGGCCATGCGTTGTGAACTAAAGTGACAGCGCCATCTCTCCGCCCCACCCGCCCCTAAACGCGCACGCAGCAAAGGATTTAAAATAAGCTCTCTCAACCGCTCTGCCAGATCCTGCGCGTTGTCCGGCTCAAAAAGCAATCCACTTTCAGGCTCCACAATCTCCAGAGGCCCACCCGCTGCAGCGGCCACTACAGGAATCCCCCGGCTCATCGCTTCCGCCAATACCAGCCCAAAGGGCTCCGCTGGGCTCGGCAGCACCACAATATCGGAGGCCCTCATCCACACGTCCGGCCTCGATTGATGCCCAACAGCTCGCACGCAATTCCTCAAATCAAGAGTTGTAATTCTTCTCTTTAACGCTTCTTCAAGAGACCCGCCTCCCAGCAACACAGCGTCAAATTGTTGACCCTCCCCGTAAAGTATTTCCAGTGCTTTGAGCAGCGTGAAATGCCCCTTCTCCGTTTCAAGACGTGCCGGACACAATAACACCAAACCCTCCTCTGGCAGGCCCACCCACCTCCGTGCCTCCTGTGCTGAGGGCTCTCCCGAGCAGGGCGCTGCCACACCATTCCTCACCACGCGCAGCTTCCCCCCCAACACATCCCCGCGCCCCCTCATCGCAGTAGCCACCGCTTCAGATATCGCAATCCACCGCGCAACCCGTGGCCTGATCCACCGGTGCACCCCATCAGACATCAAACGCGCCATCCCTCTGCGAAACTCCCTTGCTGGCGTTATAAAATGCTGAGTTACAACAATCTTTCCCAGACCCGCCCTCTCGGCCGCAAGACACGCAAAAAAAGTGGAAACGCCGTTGTGCGTATGTACCACATCAACCCCCTTTGCACGCAGCAACCGTGCAACCTTCAAAAGCCCCGAGGCCGGAGAATGTTTCATATCCAATTTTACCACCTCAATACCCGCCGCCTCAGCTTTCTCGGCAAGCGGCGAACCACTCGGACTGCCCAACAATACAGAGACTCCGACAGCCTCAAGTCCTTGAGCCAAATCCAAACAATGCCGCTCCGTCCCCGCGAATCCGTCCGAATCCGTCCACAAAAGAATTTTCATTTTGTCGCCCTTTTAATGACCGACTGCCGTCACACCGCCGACACAGATTCATGCGCCCCCACCCGTCAAAAGCTCAACCCGCCTACTCCCTTCCCCTCCCGCACCCCGCATTCCTAGACGCTGGCTCTTAAGATCCTTTCATAACGCACCAAAATCGCAGGCCACTCATACTCTGACACCGATGCGGCTATTTCAGCACCCGTCCAAAATACCCCTGCACGTAACTTCTCGAGCCCCAAAGCAATCTCGAGAACATCCGTAGGATCCTCCAAAAGAAGGCCGCTGAAAGCGTCTTTGACCGCCACCGCAGCACCCGCGCAACGGCTTGTGAGCACAGGAAGCCCCGCTGCCAGAGCCTCCACGATCACCATGCCCCACGCTTCATAGACGGTTGGTAGAGCAAATACGTCCGCCATTCCAAACCAGCAGTGTACGCCCTCGGAAGATCCAACCAGATGAACACGACCGGACATTCCCAATTTTTCGGCCTGCTTCAGCAAAAAGGCCTTCGGAAGATTCCCAACCGCCACCACATGCACCGTCCTGTCCTTAAGCCGCGCCACCGCCTCTAGCAGGGGCAGAAAACCTTTACGCTCCCATTCATTCGCCACGAAGAGAACAACCCACGCATCCTCGGGAAGTCCTAGTTTACCTCGCAACAAACGCCTGTAAGTCCGATGTAACCCAATATTGAAATCTCCACTCGAAAACCCATTTGGAAGCACATCGACCAAAGACGGATCCACTCCATAAAATCGCTCTAAATCAGCCCTAACTCTTGGTGTCAGTGCAATCAGGCGGCGATAACGCCCACTCCGAAATAGCGCCTCCTCCATCCTTAAAACGACTTTATGAAAGGGATTCACTCCCTGCACAAACCGCCTCCACCCCGTTCGCCGCAACCGCGTCTCCTCCCACCACGCCGCATGAACGCTCTGAACCCAAACAACGCTCCCCTCCGGTGCCTGCACCCCAAATCCCGCCCAAACATCCCATTGCCTGGAGCGAACGATGGTCTCAGTGCGTCTGCGCACACCAGGCAGATCCAATCCCAAAGGATACCTCGTCCCCCCCAGCCATTGCCGTTTCACGGCATCCCTCGGATCGCCCCGGTCGCTAAACGAGCGGGCAATCACAGTCACCTCGCAAGACCGCGACAAATGCGATGCCGCCTCCGAAAGCACACGCTCCACCCCACCCCTGCTGTGACAATCAGAATAACACAGCGCAACGCGCAAACGTGCTGCAGAAAACAACTCCTCACTTTCCGCTCGAATGCCAAATGCCGAGTTAGTCATTCATTCCCCCCTCCTTTTTTAGACTCTCCCGCTTGAACCAAACCGTAACCAGCAAACCCCTGCCCTTCCTCAGTCCACTCATGGCGTGTCCAGCAACGTACCACGCAATTCCCGTCGCTCAGTACGCCGTCTCAAGGACAGGGATGCCGGCGTCCATATCTCAGATTCAAACAACGCCATACCCACAGACGCCCAAGCGATCATGATCGCCCCTCGACTCCAATAGTGATCCACCAAACCGTGCGCAAACTTAGCCGCAACCAACGCCCCAGCCAAAGGAAGCAACGAATTCACGCTGGTTTGCAATGCCTTGCGCCGCGTCCATACCCCGCCTAAAAGCCTCCCATGCACGCCTAAAAAAGCCAGCAACCCCAAAGGACCAGTCTCTGCAAGCGTCAGCCAAAACACATTCGTTGCGTCGTATTCCTTGCGTAATCCCGTCCCCACCCCAATCCAAGGACTCGAGCGCCACTGCTCCAAAGCCCACTCCGTATTGAGCACACGCGCCCTAATGTTATAGCGCTCGGGATCAAAACTCGTGGCATACTCCCTCGACTCCTTTGGAACAAAAGTCCATATCAGCAAAAATAACGGCACCAAAAACAAGCCCAACTGAAAAAGCCGCCGGTATTGCCCTCGCCAGGCCAAAAGAAATCCCACCCCCACGGCAGCCGCCAGCCAAGCCCCCCGAGAAAGCACAACCAAAACTCCGGAGGCAATCAATGCTACGACACCGAAATAAATCAGCCTCAATCTCTTGGCCGCGGTCAACCACCGTTCCACACCCAAAATAAATGCGCAGGACAAGGACGCCCCAACCCCATTTTTGTGAAGGCCCCAAAAATAACTCGATCCATTCACCAGGGCCGCCAATGACAGAAGACACCCCACCCCCAGCAGTGCAAAAAATACAGGCTCAAAGTCAGACCTGCGCCTGGGCAGTTTTGAGAATACCGCGACGGCACCAATCCAATACAAACCCATTTGAACCAAGGACACCGCTGAGTTGTCCCTCCAACTAGGCAGAGTGAGGAGCACGGTTAGAAGCAGCCCTCCCCAAAGCTCCCAACTCATCCAAGAGAGTTCCCCGCGCCACCCGCGCAGAAACAGGAGAGGCACAGCAAGCAGCAAATGAACCTCAGCGAGTGAGAAATGCAGCCCTCCAACGGCTGAAATATCGTTTTGAAAGGGAGCCAAGCCGAAAATTAAAACCAACGGGAAGCACGGTACTCTTATGGAAACCGCCCAAAACACAAGGGCGTAAAGCACCCCGAAAAAAACGACCAGCCAAAGATAATCCTGCCCCATAAAAATTCTCATCCCCTCCAGCCGAGTCTTCGCAACGAACTACCGCAGAATCACGCGTTTTTTATTCCCCTCTCTCCTCATTTCAATGTGGAGGCAGGGCCTTTCTACTTTGACGCAGAAAAACCCAAGCCGAGTTCTTCTGCCTCACTGAACTCGCGCACACCAGCGCGCCGCACCACCGAAGCGCCGCCCCAACAGCCGTCGCACACCTCAGAGACAAGGCCCCCATACGGCCAAAATGTTTCAAAAAATACAAATCCACACTCTCATAAAACCGTTCTCGAACCACCTCACGCTGGCTTAAGCCGCTGCTGCCACCAAGATGGACGGCCACAGCTTCAGGCACCCAATGAATCCTCCAACCAAGCTGTTGAATGCGCACCTGCCAGTCCGTCTCCTCAGAGTATAAAAAAAAGTCTTCATCAAACCCACCTGTCTGCTCCCAAACCTTCCGGCGCACCAACAGGCAGGCTCCGCTGAGCCAGTCGACATCGCCCGCCCTATCTCTCCCCTTGGCAAACCTCAAGCAGTTCAATAACCGCGCGACCAATCCTGTAAATCCAAGATTTTCAGCCCAAGCCCTTGCGGGGCTTGGAAAATGAAACCGAGACTCTTGAAAGCTTCCATCGGAATTCAAAAGCCGGGGTCCAACGAGTCCAACCTCTTTGGAAGCCCGCAAATGAGCACACATGCGCTCCAACGCTCCACTTAACACAAAGGCGTCGCTATTCACGAGGGCCACGAATTCCGCGCCAACCGGGGCCACTCCCAGGTTATTGGCCGCCCCGAACCCTCTGTTTTCGGATAGACACTCGATTTTTAAACGCGCGCCTTCGCCCGAAATGTTCTGCTGATATGAGCGCTGAATAAGTGCCTCGCGCGATCCATCCGTGGACGCATTGTCCACCACGCAAACGCTCGCCACAACAGGCTCTGAACACAGCGCGTTTACGCACCGCAGGGTAAGGTCCCGCGTATTAAAACTAACCACCACGACATCTATGACCGCCCTCAAGGGGTCTCGCACAATCCCTTCTGTCCCTCCCATACACTGCCTCCTTCTTTTAACAAAGCCTCGCCATCTGTATTTTCCGAAACACCCGCTTCCCCGCCACCCCTCGCCCTCGACTGTCGCGGCCGTGGAATCGGCCTCCCCAACCATCCTTGCTGCCGAAACACCTCGAGCAACTGCTCTGAGCGGGCTCTCCACGAGTTGGTTTCCGCCTCCTTGATGCGCGCTGAAGCCATCGCAGGATCCTCATTCAAAGCATCCCCGCAGGCCCGTAAAAAACCCTCCTGCCCCTGCCCCAAATGACACAAATGCGCCATCTCTCGAAACCCAGCCACGGGAGTTGCCGCCACGGGTTTTCCACTAGCAAGATATTCCCAAAGTTTGATCGGATTGAGGCTTTCGGTAAAGGGCGTGCACCGGTGGGGAAGAATGCACACGTCAAATTCAGAAATTACCTTTGGCACATCCCGGTAGTGCACCGGTTTCCGCAACTCCACGTTCTGAAGCGGATGCAGTACGCCACGTTCACTCGGAGTGAAGAAATCAGGCCCGCACAGCACGACCTTCGCCTCCGGCCTCGCCCTCGCCAGTTGCTCCACTAGACGCACGTCAATCCGGTCCCCATGGAGGGTCCCAAGATAACCAAACACGGGGCTTCCCGATCGCGCCTGGACTGGATTCCAGCAACACCGGTAGTGGCTGGCATTCACTCCGTTTGGAACCGTAACAATTCTTCTCGAAAACCTTTTCCGGGAACGCTCCAAAGCCTTGGAGCACACCACGACAAGATCAGCACTTTGACAAAGCTTAGTGTCGAACCGGCGGATACGAGTCTTTTCTGCTTCACTGGTTGCCGGCAAGAGTGTCCAGTCATCCGTGATGTCGTAGACAACAGCCCTCTCATTCAATGTTCCAATGAGAGGCTGGGCGCAATGATCATTGATCCAAAGAAGTGGAGCACGAAGTCCCGCATTTCGAGCGGCCCAAAGAATTTGGAGTCGCAGCAACTCCAGATTAAACCGCCGACATACGGGCACTGAATTGGGCAGCAGCTTAATCGGATTGAGAATACTCAGCCCCTTATACTCACTCTGCTTCTCCAAGAGCGGCCGCCGCAGTTCCGCCACGGACCGGATACGCAACGCATTCGAGAAATCCTTCGGCCTCGCCACAAAAAGAAGGCGCATTTCCGGAAACCGCCGGAGCCACTCAGCGCATAAAAATTGGTTGCGCCGCCAGACGCCGTCCCAATTTTCCAGTGAAATAAAAATAACATCCCGCATACAAACCCATCAACAAAACCCATCAACAAAACCCATCAACAAAACCCATCAACAAAACCAATCAAGGCCCACAACACTGACCATGCCGACGGCAACGACACTCGCTACTCCGTCCGCGTCGTTATCCGCACCTTTGTTACGGAGGAGGAACTCGACAAGGCTTTAATAAAATTCAAAAAAGTGCGGAGCCCGATCTCCCAAGCTGTATGCAGGGAGAAAATCCCAAGTCGCCTTGGATTTACCTCAGCTCTGGCGTTTACACGTTCGCGTTAAATGGCACACTGCCTCCTCCATGAAAGATCTTAATCTTTGCATTCAAGAGGCAGTGCAAGCGGGCACCCTGCTCGACTCCAGCGCTCGTAATTTAAAACTCATGCTTGCCAGCGCGACAAACTCTACCGTCACTGAAAGCATCTCAGAACTGATGCTTACTGGGGCTTGGGCGGAGCTGAACGACCGTTTTTTTCGCACTCTAACCTTCGGCACGGGCGGCCTGCGGGGACGCACCATCGGCAAACAAGTGACCCGCGCGGAACAAGGAATACCCCAAGCCTCAGGCCGCCCCGAGCAGCCATGTGTGGGCACGAATGCCATGAATGGGTTCAATGTGTCCCGCGCGACCCAAGGACTCGTAGCCTACGTCCGTGAATACCATTCCAGCAAAGGAGAGGTAGGCAGGCCAAAACTTGTGATCGCCCATGACACCCGTTTTTTCTCGCCCGAATTCGCCGCTCTAGCAGCCAGGGTTGCCGCCGAAAACGGCGTCGATGTGTTTCTCTTCGACGGGCCCCGCTCAACCCCGCAGCTCTCTTTTACCGTCCGCGTCCAAAACGCTCAGGCAGGCATTGTAATCACAGCGAGCCACAATCCTCCCCACGACAACGGATACAAAGTCTACTTCGACGAAGGAGCCCAAGTTGTGGAACCCCACGCGAGCGGTATTATCGCAAAAGTTAATGCACTCGAAAGCGATTACTACACCCCCCTTGTCGCGACTCAGCAAGGGGTCATTACAGTGCTTGGAAAGGAAGCCGACGACGCTTACATGAGCAAACTGGAGAGCCTTATCCTCGACCCAGAGGTCATCAAATCCGCGAGTGGTCTCAAATTTGTGTTCACCTCCATTCATGGGACTGGAGGCGTCATCATCCGGCCCATGTTTGAAAAACTCGGATTCAAGTACACCACTGTTCCCGAGCAAGAGATACAAGACGGCCGTTTTCCCACTGTCAAAAGCCCCAATCCCGAAAATGCAGAGGCGCTTGCCCTTGCTATAACCAAAGCGGAGGCAGAAAACGCCGATGTCGTGATCGCTACCGATCCGGACTGTGACCGCATGGGCGTCGCCGTGCGCAACCGCGCTGGCAAGATGGAATTGCTCACAGGGAATGAAATCGGCTCGCTTATGGCCTATTACCGCGTTCTAACGCTCCGCAAACAGGGCGTCATCACAGCAGAGAACGCCTCCCGTTGTGTCATAATCAAGACATTCGTCACCACAGATTTACAAAAGGCAATTGCAGTGCGCAACGGTCTCAGGTGCGTTGAAACTCTGACGGGCTTTAAGTACATCGGCGCCAAACTTGGCAAATACGAAAAGGCGGTTTCCCTGCCCGCTGGGGCCACCTACCGAACGCTCTCAGAAGCGGAAACACGCAGTTTACGCCTCCAAAACTCCAGTTTTTATGTCTGCGGAGGCGAGGAAAGCTACGGATACAGCGCTGCGGATTTCATTCGCGACAAAGATGGGAATGGAGCAGCAATTGTTTTTGCCGAGGTCGCCGCATACGCTAAATTTAGAGGCGTAACCCTACCCGAGCTTTTGGACGAAGTTTACTCGGAATACGGCTTCTACAAGGAACAGAACGGATCTCTCACCTTTGAGGGCGCCCAAGGTGCCGCTCAAATTGCCAAGCTCGTTTCTTCCTATGCAAGCCATCCGCCGGTTGAAATTGACGGCGTCAAAGTTTCCGCTTTGCGGAACTTTGCAACAGAAGACTTTATCGATGTGGAGGGCGATCCCATTCCGAAAGAGAACATGCTCATTTTGGAATTGATGGATGGGCGGCGGGTCGCCGTACGGCCCTCAGGAACCGAACCAAAGATTAAATTTTATCTTTTTGCAAAACAGGACACGACCGAAGGGAAACCCTTTGGTGTTCAAGAACTGGCCAGTTTAAAGGTCCAAGTCCGAGACTCCTTGGAGAATCTCTGGGCGTGGATCCAACAAGATGCGGCGCACCGCTCCAAATAACTCCGCCAATTCATCCAAACCGCTGGTGGTCTCCTACTCGACCACCAGCACGCCCTTCATAATCCGCCAATGCCCCGGAAAAGTGCAGATAAACGGATAGCTACCCGGTTCGTTTGGAGCGGTAAAATTCAGCTCTTCCGTTGTTCCCGGGTCCAGCAAACCAGAGGCAAAGAGGATCTTGTTTGTCTTCGGGATATACCCTCTTTTTGCGGCGTCTTGTTGGCGTGCCATCCGATCAGCGAGAACTCCTACTTCCTCCTCAGCGCCCGGTTTTAAGAGCACAAAGTTGTGGATCATGAGATCTGGATTCTCGAACACAAGGTGGACGGCCTCCCCCTTTTTTACCCGTAATTCTTTAGGTGCAAACTGCATCTGGTTGGGGACGGCCTGCACATGAAGTTCCCCATCTCTAGCAGTATGTCTGCTGTTCCAAGCGCCATTCAGTTCTGAAAGCAATGCAGGCGTGGAGGAGATTTTCATCTGCTCGGGACGCTCTCCGAGGAGGTTGGAAAGATAAATGGGAGGCATATTCCCCTTCAGATTTCGAAAGGAGAGTTCCACTCGGTTCAGTCCCTTTTTCAAATCAACCTGAGCCTGCTGCTGACTGCTCCACATACTGTCAGCAGAAAGCAGCCGAATACCGTTCACCGCAATATCCACGAATCCGTGTTTCACACTCAAAAGCGCCGTCTGGGGTACCGCTGATTCAAGCGTAGTCACCCAAGTCCCATTCGAGCCACCAATCGGCGTTTTACCGCGCCCCGCTTCCCAAACTTCACCGTCGGGTCGATTGCTTTGCCAACACAGCAACTGGGTGTCTGCGGCCAATTCAAGCACAGGCACGCTTCGTCCCTTTAAGGGTCGGGTTCCAAGGCGCAAATCCTGGAGCATCTGCGCGACGGCCGGATTCTCGTCCTGATAACCATGCAAGACGTGCTCAAATTGAGAATGCTCCGGCCGAAGTAGACCCACGACATTCACGACTGCCATACGGACGCGCGGATGTGTATCCGCAAGCATTCGCGTGAGGATTCCCACTGGATCGGCAAGCCGCGAGTGCTGAAACCGCACCAACTGAACCGCAGCCGTCCGAGTCGCAAAATTTGCTCCCGCTAAAACTTCATTCAAAAGATTTGGACGAACCTCTCCCTTGGACTCAAACAACCATAGCGCTTCCAAAGCCGCCTGCAGGAAATCGGGACGCACTCGCTCAAGGGCACCGACCCAAGCGTCAAGCGCAGGAAGCAAGGCCGCGCCCAAACGCCGGAGTTCGATGCGCGCATGGTCACGCACGAGATCCTGAGGGTGGTGGAGAAGCTCCAAGAGGGCCTCCACGGGTCGGCCTTCTATTTTTGGCCACTCCGTAACCACCGGCTTGTCCTTGGAAATGACCCTCCAAATCCTGCCGCGCTTGTGGTTCCAAAGTGGATCACGCATTGGATGTTGAGCGTGTCCAATGATGGCGCTCGAAAAGTCTGACACATACATTCCCCCGTCCATTCCGAAAACAATGTCTACGGGCCGGAACGCTGGGTTGTCAGATTTCAAAACGTCGATCCTATCCGTTGCGACATAAGGCCCGCTGGCGGCATTTGTTTTTGAAATCGCCACAAAGTACCGCCCTAAAAGTGTGGCCGAGGCCATTCCCTGTTGATAGGCGTCAGGGAAGTTAGGGCTCGATATTGAAGCGGCGCCCGATCCTTTGCCGTATCCGAGTACTTTGCCATGCGCAAATTTGTGATAGGCACCCAACGGAGTCCAAGTGAGTTGCAGGCCATCCAAAACAATCCCGTCACCGTACATTTGGAAAGGACTGCCTTCTCGGTCGAAAGTCATTTTCCAGGGGTTGGGCGTGATGCTTTGCCATTCCACGTCCAGTCGTCCGGTATGAGGATCCAATCGATAGGTCGAAGCATCAATCCCGCGAACAGCCCCAAAAGGAGTTTCAAACTGGGAGCGATGAAATACGCCATCACACAGCCAAACTTTGCCCAACGGATCTGCCGCAATCATTCCCCCGTGATGAGAGTCCGTCACATCGACTCCTCTGAGGAGTTCTACGCGCACGTCGGCGCGATCGTCGCCATTGGTATCCCGCATCAGCCAAAGGCGGGGTTGCGCGCTTAAGATCACGCCGTCTTCGTGAAAAGCGATACCGTCGACGGCGTCCAAACCATCGGCAAACACAGTACACGTGTCGGCCTTGCCATCGTGATTAGTGTCCTCCAAAATCAAGATTTTATCTTCCGGGAGCAAGCCCGGCACCGTGTGAGGCCAAGAAGGCATCGTCACCACCCAGAGTCTGCCTTTGGCATCAAAAGCCATCTGCACAGGGTTTCGCAGTTCTGGAAACTGCTCATCCGAGGCGAAAAGATTAAGTTCAAAACCCGGAGCAACACTTATTTCAGCCATCTGTTCAACCGCGGATTTTACAATTCCAAGAACGGCATCCGGTTTGCTTTTACCGGGAGGCAGAGGGGGAAGCGTTGGCACGCCAACATCCGAAAAACGTGCCGTTGTTTTTTTCAAAAGCGCATGAAGATCCTCGTCCGCTTGATTTACCAATTGGTGGTAACGCGGAATTTCGAGGGCGTATTCCTCCGGTCGCTTGCGAACTCCATAATAAACGACCCCGTTTTTGGGACGAACGACATCCGCTACGAAGGCAGATTTTCTGGCAGCAGCTTGCGCAATTTCGGGCACTCGGGCGGCATCGACCTTGGCAAGCGCTTCTTCCCCCACAAGGGCGCGCGCAATCGTATGCGACACGAGGGTGTTTCCCTTGGCATTTAAATGAAGACCATTCGATGTGAGCGGTTCCATTGACTGGGCAAAAGCGCTTTGCGTGTCTGCAAAAAGATCGATGAACAACGCTTCTTTGGCCTTTGCCACCTCAGCCATCACGTTGGAATACAGCAAAACATCACGATTGCGTGCCGCAGGGTCAACTCCGCTTGGAGAAGCGCCTGCTTCCACTGCGGTCGGGCCGAGTAATACGAACGCGGCTCCTGGATGCTGCTTCGAGAGTTTTTGCAGCAGCACCTCCAACTGAGTTTTAAAGGGCTCAAGTCCCTTGTTTCCGCCAAACGCTTCATTCAACCCAAACCCCAGTACAACCACTTTAGCCGGCCAGAGAGCGATCAGATTTTTGAGATGCTCCGAATACCCCTCAGCTCTCTGTCGATTTCCAACTTCATCCCCTGTCCACGCCAGGCTCCGAAAATGCAGATCTCCCTCCGGATGAGCGAGCTGAACTAAAGCCTCCAACTCCCCCTGCTCTAAGATGCGTTCCACAAGAGAATTGCCATAAAAGAGAACCGTGGACCCTTTTTCAAGAGACGGCACGGCACTCGCGGAAAGAGTGAAGAAAGCCGCGGCGATTACAGAGAGGGCTTGTTTATGGCACATTACGGTTTCAAGCGTACGCAGACCGTAGCACTGTCGCAAAACCAAACTAAACAAGGAGGATTACCATAAAGAATATCCAGAAAGACGTTTGTGCCTCCAATACTTTCCCTTGGTCGGCACAAGCGCTCTATGATCCTCTTGTTTTTATCTTGATGGCGCTGGCGCTCCTGACCCCGTTTTCGAGAAAACTCGCGCTTTACCTCTCGCGACGCACTTAAAAAAATCAGCGGCGCCCCACCTTGAAGAGGGCCCCGCTATCGGCGCAAAAGTGCCCGAGATCAACGATCCGCACATTCTGAGGCGGGTTGCCCGCACCCACAGGTGGCGCCGGTGACCTCGACCTCAAAGGTGATCCCCTGTAGAGATGATTGCTCATAAACATGCTGCAGAAAATCCAAAGTCGCCTCCACCGGAGGTTCCGCACACTCGAGGCGAATCTTTAACTGCTTGCCTACGAATTGAGGATAAACCTCCGCCATTTCTCCATCGAGAGCGAACGAAAGATAAGCGTTCAATTTTTCCTGCAGTTGAAACAGTTGTTCCTCAACATTGCGCCATGGACGGCGCTCGACCATCACCAGCACAACCTCGGCAGCACCAGCATCGAATCCCAAAAAATCGATCACACCGGCATGTTCAATCCCTTTCGGGGCACCAAGGTCAGGATTGGAGTTTGGATCGCTCATTAGAAAGTGGTAGTATACAGCACGCGGGCTGCTAGGTTCGCACCCTTTTTGAACTAAATGAGAGCCATTATTGTCGAGAAATTTGGAGGTCCGGAGGTTTTAAAATTTCAACACCTCCCCGACCTCAAACCCGGCCTGGATCAGGTTCTGGTCCGTATTCACGCTGCGGGAGTCAATCCCGTCGATGGGTACATTCGCTCCGGCAATTACTTCCGCCTACCCTCACTGCCTTACACCCCAGGGATGGACGGGGCGGGGCTAGTCGAGGCCGTAGGCTCTCAAGTACGCGGATACCGCCGCGGGCAGAGGGTTTACCTCTCTGGCAGCATCACGGGGACCCATGCGGAGCTTTGTTTGTGTCTTCCTACACAAATCCATCCGCTCCCGCCTCAGATTCCCTTCGAAGAAGGCGCATGCTTGGGCATCCCGTATGCCACCGCGAATTATGCCCTGTTTCACCGCGCCTCCCCTCGGCGCGGACAAACAGTCCTCATTCACGGAGCAACGGGTGGCGTAGGTATCGCCGCATTGCAACTTGCAAAGAGGGCCGGACTTCGTGTCATCGCAACCGGAGGCAGTGAAAACGGCCGTCTCTTACTCAAAAATCAGGGGGCCGATTTGGTCTTTGACCATCACCAACCCGGGTACCATCAAGAAATCTTGGAGAGCACGAAAAACCTCGGCGTGGACGTCATTCTGGAGATGCTCGCCAACGTGAATCTCGGCCGTGACCTGCCGCTTGTGGCCCAAGGAGGGTGTGTGGTGGTGGTTGGATGCAGGGGACCTGTGCAAATTCAGCCCAGAGACCTGATGATGCGCGAGGCTGATATTCGCGGTGCGATGATTCTTCACGCTTCCTCAGGAGTAGTTGCTCGAGTCCATAGTGACATGCTATCTGGACTGACGGACGGCTCCATCAAGCCCGTAGTTAGAGCCGTTTTTGAACTTGGCAGGATTCAGGAAGCCGCCGAACTGCAGTCTTTGCCCGGGGCCTGCGGGAAGATTGTTATCTCGACAACTGCATCCTCGGGAGGAAGTTAATTATCATCTCTAATCCCTCCGACTGAGACGGATAAAAATCAGAGCCAAATTTTATCCTAGAGTGTGTCGTCACGAGATATTAAGCCAAAGAATGAAGCAACGAATTTGAACCAATGCCAGGAACGACGAGGCTCTTTTCGCGTATCTGGTGGCAATCCCGCGCCAGCGCTTGAGATGCAGAAAGGCGTTTTCAACAAGGTGGC
>CANJPY010000025.1 GCA_947476255.1 Chthoniobacteraceae bacterium
GCCGCTGCCGCCAAGGTCACGGTCCCCGCCACAGTGGCACTTCCGCCGCTGACGAGCTGGAGAGCGCCCGCTCCATTAATGCCGGTTCCCGTGAGGGAAAGCGGTTCCGCAATTGAAATGCCGCCACCCAGGTTCAACCACAAGGCTGCGCCGTTAGCCGTGACCGTTGTATTTCCCGCCGTGCCACCCAGAGCTGCGGCGTCCGACACACTCAGGACTCCCGCGGCGATGGATACAGTGCCAGCCCAAGTGGTCCCCGAGGACAACGCCAACGTTCCATTGTCCGCCTTGGTGAACCCATTCCCCGCCAGCGTCCCTGAGATCGTCAGCGTGTTTCCTGCGGTGACTTCGAAAATATTGTTTACCGTTGTTACGTTCAGGAAATTAAAGGTGCGCGCCGACTGGAAGGAGGAAACGGCACGCAGCGTAGCCGTGGTCCCATTGAGGTTGACCTGGTTGCTGGCACTCCCTAGCGCGCCATCAGAGGTTGCCGCCAGCACACCCGCCAGAACGTTCAAACTGCCACTAAAAGTGTTGGCCGAACCGCCGAGCACCACCGTGCCCGGCCCCGTCTTGAAGAAGCCATTGGTGCCTCCTCCGGTGAGCATTCCATTAAGCGTCAGCCCTGGAACCACGTTGGATGCGGAGGCCGCGCTCACGCTAAAGGTGCCTGCCTGCACACTCACCGCGGAGAGAGGAATATCATTGGCGAGTGTCAACCCATACCCGTGGTTGTTGGTGAGGTTGATTCCGTAGGCCATGCCGGGGATGGAGCCGGACGCAAAAACAAGCCTCTGGTTGACGGACTGGTTGAAGTTTTGGGACTGCCCCGCGCGCCCCAGCGTCAGCGCTGGCACCAGGGTGGTGGTGTTAAAAACAAACGAGCCGGTCGCGCCGACGGTGTTGCCGGTGGCGTTTCCATCGGTGTCAAAGTACAGACCAAGGCTCGAGCCGCCATTGATCGAAATCGGGACGTTGCTGCCAAGCCCTGTCAGGTTGATTGTGAAATTTCCAAGCCCTGTTTTGTTAATCGCCGTGACGCCACTCAGATTCGTCTGGCCCATCAAATTGACGGTCAGGTTCGGATGTAACACCCCAATGTTCAGCGAGCCGGAGGTGTAGCTCAGAGCCCCGTTCAGCGTGAGGGAGTTGGTGGCGTTTGTGCCCGTGATCTTGTCGAAGGAAATATTTGACTGGAATGCAACAGGGTTCACCAGGGTGCGCTGGCCTCCATCATCCACCAAAAGCCTCGTGCTGTTGCCCAGCGTGAGGGTGCCTGTTCCCACCGGGCCCGTGAATACGGTGGAGGGCAGCAGCCCCAAGCCAGCAGCGTACAGCGTTGTCAGCGTCGTACTGGCCCCGACCGTCAGACCCCCGGCGGCCACGGACACGCCTCCGTCAAACGAGTTAGTGCCGCTGCTCAGCATCAAGATCCCATTGCCGGTCTTAACCAGAGAAACGCCCGCCCCATAAATGGTTCCGCTGATGATCGCGGCGTTTGCATTGTTGGTATAGGTCACTCCACCGATCTGGATCGGCCCAATGGACAAGGTTTTGGAACCGGGCGTGAACTGTAGCGTCCCTGCCACGGTGGGAACAAAAGCGGCATCCTGCGAGAGGACAGTGAGCGGCGTACTGCCCGTCAAAGTCAGCGTGCCAGTACCCGTCGTGGTGACCGTGGGTGTTGCAGCACTGCCATAGTTGTTAAAGGCGAGGGCTGAAAGCGTGTTGCTGCCCACCAGGGTCAGGGTGGCGTTGTTGTTGAGCGTCACCGTGTTGTTGGAAGCGATCTGCCCCGGGTTGCCATTCGTCGTCATCACCGTGGCGTTGGTGATGGTGAGACCACCGCCGGGGATCACCACCACGCCCGAACTGCCCGCCAAGATCAAGCTGCCCTGTGAAACGGTGGTGCCTCCCGTGTAGGTGTTGGTACCGGTCAGGATGACTGGACCGAGACCGGATTTGACCAAGGCGAGGGTCGCTGTGCCGGAGCCTGTGACTTGGCTGAGATCTTTGAGGATCGAGTTGATGGTACCACCACCTGTGGCACCCCCGATGTAGACCACCAGTTCCTGCGTGCCGCTGCTCGCGGTGCCGCCGGCGGTGAGGATCCCGCGGATGTTCGGGGTGCCGATGGTCGTGACCTGGTTATTGCTGTCACGCAGCAAACCGCCCAGTTCAAGGTTAAGAACGTCCGTGGCGTTGGTGAAGGCGATGTCGCTTTGGAAGTTACCTGCAACGCGCAAGAGCGCAGTGGTTGTCGTGCCCGCGGCGAGTGTTGTGGTGCCTGAGGCCACCCCTGCTGAAGTTAACACAAGGTTGGTGATTTTGCCCGGCCCGAACGTTGAGTCGTAGCCAATAAACCCACCCTGACCGACCGCACCAATCCCCGCAGAGGGCTGGAAGGCCGCATAATCGGTGGAGTTCGCAATGGCCCAGGCCCCAAGCAGGCCGGGCGCGACCAAGGCGGGCGGCTGCAAGACATAGACGCGGCTGTTGTTCCCAATCTGGCCCAGGTTTGTGCCCGTGAAATTGACCGTGGCGCCCGCGGCACGGGTCAAGCTGGTCAGGGTCAAATCTGCAGAAAAGTATGTTGCGTTCGTTCCTTGGATCGGCGTGACAGTAATGGTGTTGCCTCCTATCGCAGCCGTGACCGTCCCGATGGTCTCGGTAGCCGCCGCCTTGGCCCGGCCAGTGAGGGTGAGGGTCCCCGAGCGCAGTGTGAGGGGCGCGGCGTCATTCAGCCGGTTGTTGTTTTGAGTTTGGAGGGAACTGCTGTTGTTAAGCGCGATGGTGGCCGTGTTGAGCTCGATGGCGCTTGTATTGAGGAGCGTTGCATCATCTTGAAGGGTCAGCGTGTTGCCCGAACGCACGGTGATGCCCGTGTACGTCTGGGCGCTTTCCAGGGTAAGCGCGCCATTTCCGCCGGTGTTTCCAACGATACCGAATCCCACAGGGCCCGTGAGACTTCCGGCAAAGGTGGTGGTGTTCGCCGTGAGATATGTCACGAGCAGACCGCTGCCCCCGCTGGAGGTAATGACACCGCTGGTATTGGGCAGGATGCCGGGCGAGGAGAGGGCCCCGACGTATTGCGCATTGCCTCCAAGATCCAGAGTGGCGCCGAGTCCCAGACGGAAGGCCTGGCCCGGTTGCAGCGTATTGAGCCCGCCATTGAGCACCAGAGTCCCTGCGGCCACCACGGTTTCATTTGTGACGAAACTCTGCGCATTCAGCCTCAGGAGACCCGGTTGCACCTTCACCAAACCACCGCTGTTCGTGAGGGAGGCATTGAGATTCAAGGTCGCTCCCGCAGCCACGTTTGCATAAAGCGGAACGGCGCCCGTGTACAACTGGATCAAATTGAGACTGCTGGTGCCAACGGTCGCAAGCAAGGCGCCGCTGGTCAAGTTGAGAGACCCTCCGGAAACAGATCCTGACTGCAAGCGCAGGGCATTCATCTGGCGTGTCGCAGCCAGAAGCGTTTCTCCGGCAAGGCTCCCTGTTTCGGTGGGAAACAGGCTGTCCAAAGCATTGGCCGAGTAACCCGTAAACGGAGTGAAGCCCACAGCCGGGTTGTACGTCGCAAGTTCACCGGAAATCAGAACCCTTGGCACCACGTTGTTGAACACCGTGATGCCAGTGCTACCACCGGACAACATCACATTGTTGCCATTGTTGCCTGCCCCTGTCCCTAGACCTGTCACTGCACTTAAATCCAAGGCGGTCCCCGGACCTGCTGATAAAGTGAGACCAGTTAGAACGAGGGTTCCCGCTCCAGTCATTCTGAGCAAGGCTGGTGCCTGATAGGCTGTGAGGCTTCCCAAAGAAACCGAGCCGCTGTTGGCTGTGAAATCCAGCATCCCGCCTGTGCTGTTGACGGGCGCTGTAGAAGCCAGACGGCCTGCGGGGTTGACGCCGCCACTGTCATCCAACCGCAGCGTCCCACCCGCGAAGAGCGTGACTTGGGAGATGGACTTCGCGGTCCCTCCCGAGACGCCACTGAGAGTGACAAGGCCGCGGTTGACGGTGAGGGCGGCGGTGAAAGCGTTCATGCCAGTGAGCGAGATCGTGCCAGGCCCTTGGAACGTGGCTCCGCCGGCACCGTAAATTGTGCCACTGAGGAGCGTATATCCGGGGCCTTGGAGGAAGCTGGTGTTTCCAAAGTTGAGAGATCCAGAGACGATCAGCGAGCCGCTGGAAAGGTCGTTCTGGAGGATCTTGCCGGCGCCTGTGAGTGTGCCAGCGAACTCTATACTACTTGTGCCAGAGATAACGGCGGGCTCGCCACCTAGAGTCCCAGAATTCAGCAGGGCGCGCGAGCCAGTCATGGTATAATTGGAACGCAGTTCGCCGCCATTGATATAGAGAATAGTGGTACCCGATCCGAGCACACTCGTGCCGGCGAGGACCGTTCCGTTATTCAGGATCAGTATCCCCTGATTCAACGTGGTGGTTCCCGCGTAGAGGTTCGGCCCACTCAGGGTGACGCTAGCGGTACTGGCTGTTTGAATCGCCAGATTATTCGCGCTGGATCCGTTGTAAATGGTTCCGGAAAAAACGGTGGATCCGTAACCCTTGACAGTCAGCGTGTTCCCTGCGCCGGCGCTGGTGAAATTGTTGAGGGTCAGAAGCGCTCCATTTTCCATGGAGTTCAGGATCGTCCATGGAGCCCCGGACGTACCAGAGACTGTCCCCGTGAACGTGATGGGGTTGGAACCTGCAAAAACCGACGTACTGTTGTTTGAAAGTGTAACCAGTGTGCCCGTGCTCAGGGGTCCGCCGTAGGCAAAGATGCCGCCGTTACCGATGCTCAAGCCGCCGTAGCCGATTCCGTATGAATTGAGACCCAACAAACCTGCACTCGCATTCAAAGCGCCTGTGAAAGTGTTTTGGGAAGACGGCGCCAGGACCCAGACGCCGCTGTCGGACTTGGTGACAGCGAGTACGTTCACCCCGTTGTTCGCCAAGGTTCCCGAAATCACGTTATTGTCCACGCTGAGGCCGCGCAGCGTGAGCGTGATGGCGCCACCCGCGTTATTCACCGTATTCGCCAGCTCCAGAGGACCGCTGCCCGACGCATCCATCGTGACGGTTGCCGTGAGCGCCACCTTTCGTGTGGCGACTTCGCCCGCACCCACGTAAAGGAGGTTGCCGCCGCTCAGAACCAGCGACCCGCCTCCGACGTTTATTCCCAAATTACTGGAGGTGGCTCCGGCGGCTCCGATGGAACTCACAATCAACGCCCCGGTACTGAGCGTCGTTGTGCCCGCATAGGTGTTCGCACCGCTGAGGATCAGGTTGCCTGTTCCGGTTTTGGAGAAACCCGTCCCTCCGCTGATGACTCCGCTGATGGTGGCGAAATCCAGCGCTGTGTTAACATTGTCGTCGACAAAAATGGTGCGGCCCGCGCCGGAGCCGAGGCTGAGGGGACTTTGAAAATCCACGTCCCCGGGGGCGTTGGGGGCGTTCAGCAGCAGGGTGCTGCCGGCAAAGGCGCCCGTGCCCATCACAAGGATGCCGCCCAGATTAACCTTCAGGCTGGTGGCAGAAGCCGAGAACCCGCCGCCGTTGGCGCCAAACTGAATCTGTCCTGAACCCGTACCCGGAACGCGTGAAAACACGCCGTCGCTTTGGAACACGCCTCCGTTGAGGGTGAGGTTGCTGTTCGCAGAAAGCCCCCTGCCCTCCTGCGCCTGCAAAACTCCCGAGCTGACGGTCGTTGTACCCGAGTAGGTATTGGCCCCCGTCAGCAGCCATTGCCCGGCTGCCGCCTTGGTCACGGAAAGAACGCCCCCATTCGGATTGTCGCCGAGTGCCAGCGCGATTTCGTTGTCCCCTGTGGAGTTGCCCTGCAACGTGAGCGTGCGCGCGCCCGTGCCTGCGAAAGCGAGGGAGCCTGAGTTCGAGAACACCAGTGCGGCGTTGTTTGCGGCGCCGGCGGCCAGGGCGTTGTTTCCGTATTGACCAGAGGAATCAAGGGTGGCGTTGCCAGCAAGAGTGAAAAGCCTGTCAATGGCGAGGGAGGGGGTTTGGGTAAATTGGACGAAGTTGGCGTTGGAGCCGGTGTACTGCAGGGTGCCGCCGTTGAACACAAGGTTGGCGGCTGCGTTGGAAGAGGCGCCGAGGGAGCTGGGCAGGCCGCCATTGGCGAGCACGTTGACCGCGAGTGTGGCGCTTCCCGCAAGAATCGTCGGGCCGGTGTAGGTATTGAGCCCCGTGAGGAACAAGGTGCCGGAAGAGCCGTTGCGCATCACGCCGAGCGTGCCGCCGCCTGAATTTTGAAGGACCCCGCCAAACACGCTGGTGGCTGTGGCGTTGCTGGAACCGAGCGAAAGCACCACTGGTACGGCACTGGTATTATCCACCACGCCCGCACCCTGCAAAACGCCAGCTGTCAGTATATTGAAAGTTCCCCCGGAATAGAGGGACGTGGAAGCCCCCGTGCCGTAGAGATCCAGAAGAGCGTTCTGGCGGACCACGGTGAGAGTGGCGGCGGCAGGCGCTCCCAAGGTCGCACTCGCACCACCAGCCAAGCGAAGCGTGCCTGCGTTGATCGTGGTGGTACCCGAATACAGATTTGCCGCGCTCAGAAGGAGGGTGCCGTCGCCGGATTTGGTGAGGCTGGTGGAGCCGGCGCCTAGGAGAGAACTGATGGTGAGTGTGTTGGCGGCGTTGGCGCCGCCGGTGATAATGACGAGTTCCTGCCCCGTGCCGGAAGTGACAATACTCGAGCCTCCAATCAGAGCCGGTGCATTGCTGTTGTCAAAGAGAATGCCGCCGAGGGCCGTGGCGCTTGTGGAGGTGATTACTAGGGAGCCACCCAGCGTCAGAATGCCGCCGGTGATGCGCAGGGAGTTGGCGGCAAAGGAGCCCGCGGTTGTGGTGTCGGCGCTCAGGAGGTAGTTGGTTGTGGCACTCCCTGTTCCGGAGGAGGGAAGGAGGGTGGAACTGTTGAGGGCGGTGAGACCTGCGCCAGCGCTGGGGGCGGTCACAAAGTCCACGGAACCGGCCGCATTTTTGAGGAAGGCGAAGCCACCGAGGATGCCGTTTTGAGAAAACGGGGTGTTGGTGAAGGTGAAGGAACCGGAGGAGCCGGGTTCGAAAGTGACGGTAGCTCCTGCGGAGCGAGCGCCCAGAGTACCGAAGGAGAGCGTCCCGCCTGCGGGTAGCGCGAGGACACCCGCGCCCGCGGCGAGGAGCAAGGTGCCTGTCTGTTCCAGACTACTGCCTCCAAAGGCAACATACTCCAACCGGCCGCCGGCAGTTTGGCGGCCCAGCCCCGCGGCAGCGGCATCGGAGGCGAAACTGAGCGTGGCACCGGAGGCGAGGAGATCGCTGGAGCTCGAATTTGCCCGCAGGCGCAGGGTGCCGGCGGCAATGGTCAAACCACCGGTAAAGCTGGAAAGGGATCCAAAGCTTAACGTGGCTCCCTGAGGCACAGCCGTTCCGCTGCCCGCAGACAACCAGAGTGTGTTCCCACTCATCGCGGTAATAATGACGCCCGCCGTCACGCTGGGGTGCGAAACCGTCATTCCCACCGAAAGCCCTACGGTGCCGGAGACCACTAGCGTACCGGTGTTTGTGGCGCTTGCCTGTGTCACGGAGATCGTGCTGCCGCTAATGAGGCTCCCTCCTGACACAGTAGCCGTGGACAACGGCGCGTATTCCCAAACGCCGGAGTCCGTCTTGAAAACCGAGGTGGTCCCAGTGTTTTGGTTAATCAAGCCGGTGAGGGCATTGGCGGCGGTGTTGGTGCCGCCCAGGACGAGTGTTTTGTTGCCAGCCCCGCCGGCGGCGACGCCGCTGGAAAAGATCAGGGGAGTGTTCCCGGACTGGTTGGCGAAAAGAAGGGCGTTCCCTGTGGTGCCAGAGAGGTTCACGATACGAGAGGTGGTCTCGCCACTGGAGCCTGCGTAATTGAGGGCTCCGGCATTTAACGCGATCCCACCCAACTGAGTGGCGGAATCATTTAAGACCGCAAGCGTACCCAACTGTAGAACACCTCCCGAGATGTTGGCCGTTCCCACTAAACTCCCAGAGGTGAGACTGTTAAGGACTAAAAGGCCCGGCCCCGTCTTGGAGATTCCCTGAAGATAATAAGAAGAGGTTGCCGACGATAATGTGCCATTCCAAATATTGTCCCCGTTGCCCCCTACGATGAATTGGCGAAATCCACCGGTGTCGCCCAACGGGAAGTTGCTGTTGAGAGTCAGCCAACCGTTGGAATTGTTGGTGAAGGTACTGTTGCCGCTGCCTCCGGTAGCGCCGGCGAAATTACCGCTGGAACTTCCAAGGGTCAGGCCGTAACCATCGCGGCCTAGAATTGTCAACGTCTTGTTTGTAGTTCCAAAAGTGAAAGAGCCTATGGAAACCGTTTGAGCCAGACCATTGCCGCCAAGGCCTCGGTCCAAAAACACGTTCCCGTTCGCCGTAAACAAAGTGATGCTTTTGTTTGCAAAGCTCGGGATCGTCCCCGCGTCCGCGCGGATTTCAAGAAGACCTTGGTTAAATTCGACGTTCTGCCCGGCACCGTTCAAACCCAGCGCGCGTCCATCCGAAACACGCACGGTGGTACTGGCATCAATCTTGACGGTAGACAAAAAAGTACTGGAGGTATTCTGCAACCAGAGGGTCGATGGCAACACCGATGCCGACTTCACCAACCTACCAGTAGTCTGCTCAAAGCTGCCGATACTTCCGCTGATGATCACGTTTCCATTTCCGATGAGTTGCACGCTATTTCCAATCCCGAGGCTCACAGGTCCGCTGAGGGTGGTGTTCCCATAAGCGGCCGCGAACGTCGTCGTAAACGGTGAAGCCCCCAGCAGAACGGGCCCTGTGAACGTGTTCTGCCCGACGGAAAGGACCGCCGCGCCGCTGCTGCTGTTGGCCGTGGCGCCGCGGCCTGCTAGGGAAAGTCTCTGCGCGTACGTGGTGCCGGTGCCGCCCTCCAGAACGAGCATCCCGCCTTGGAAACCTGCGGTGGCATTCCCAAGCACGGTGAAGGCATTCGAACCCGCCCCCAGTTGCGCCCCGTTGGCAAGCACCAGAGCGCCGCCCTTGACAAGAACATCCCCCGTAAAGGTGTTTGCTCCAGTGACCTTCAGCACGCCCACCCCCGTCTTGGCCAGCGCCCCCGAACCGGAAATGACGGTCGATAAGAGAGTCCCAGCCATCAGATTATCCCCGCCGATAGTCAAAGCGTAGCCGCCGAGCACCACGGTGCCAGCACCCAGCAAAGAACCCACGGTATCCGAGGCGCCCACATAGAGAGAGGCGCCCGGGGCGAAAATCAGAGGGGAGGCATCCGGCAGGGCGTTGGGAGTCCCGATCGCAAGGGTGCCCGCGTAGACATTAACGGCGCCCGGATAAACGCCAGTTCCCGAGAGGACGAGGGTTCCCGGGCCCGCCTTGAGCAGCCCGGCCGAGCCGAAGAGCGGGTTTTTGACCACGAGACTCTGCTCGGAACTGACGTTAAAGTAGAGATCCGTGGTGGCGCCGGCGATCAACGAGCCGGAGCCCTGCAGAGTATAAACATCGCCCGGGTTGTTGGTGGCTTTTCCAAACATCACGGCCCCACTCGCGAGGGTGAGGCTGTTGGCACCCATGTCCAACACCCCGGAGGGGGAGGTACGCACGACCGAAAGAGCGTTTAACGTCAAGGCGTTGCTCGCCGTGTAGTTGCCGATGGCGGTGTATACGCTCGTGAGGCTGCCGCTGGCGCCTGGCTGCAGCGTCGAGAGATCATTAGACAACGCCGCCTGAATCATGCCTCCCGAGACACCGGCAAAAGCCGTGCCTCCCAGCGTGACGTAAGGACTCAACATCCCAGAGGCAGGCAACACGCCGTTGACGCCGGTGGTGGTAGCGGTGCCCGAGGTGAGGAACAGGTCCAACACCGCGCCCGGTACTATGGAAATGGAGCCCAAGTTGACCGTCAAAGAACCCAGAGCACCCGGCACCAGGGTCAGTTGGCTTAAGCCAGAAGTGAGAGCCAAACTGGAAATGGTTTGTTCACTGGCGGTCCCCTCCCGACCCAAGACAACCCACGAAGCGCTCCCGAGGGATAAACTTCCCGTACTGGGTAAAATCGACCCCGAGGCCAGCTGGCTGAAGTTCAAAATGAAGGTGCCGCCCTGAACCGTGGTGTTTCCTGAATAGGCGTTGGCGCCCCCGAGCGTAAGAGCGCCAGCGCCTGCCTTCACCAAGGAGAGCGAACCTGCAATTGTCCCGTAATAAGCACCGGAAAGATTTTTCGCGTTTCCAAGTGTTAGCGTCATTCCGGCGGTGCCTGCCAGAACGTTTCCCGCAGACCCGTTGAGGGCGGCAAGCGTGTATGCAGTGTAGGTGCCGAACTGAAGGGTTCCAGAACCCCCTGCGGTTCCTGTGAAATTGAGTGGCCCGGCCGTCAACGGCGACCCGAGTTCTGAAGCTCCAGACCCGCCAAGCAGGAGGGTGCCGGCGGAAATGGTGGTTCCGCCCGTGTAGGTATTTGTACCCGAGAGAGTCAGGAGCCCGTTTCCGATCTGCAGCACGGCCCCGGAACCCGAAATCACGGCCCCGTAGTTAATCGCATCCGAACGGTTGAAGGCGAGCACTCTGGCCTCCTGAACATTCACGTTGCCGGCAATCGAACCAAGGGTGCCGCCATTGCCGATCTGAATGGTTCCAGCCGTGACCTTGGTCATTCCAGAGTAGGTGTTCGTGGCCGATAAAATAAGCGTGCCGGAACCCGCATTCACCACCTGTCCGCTGCCACTGATGACGTCCGAAAGGGTGACCGCGTCGGAGCGGTTCACAAACAACATCCCGCTGTTGGCGATGGAGCCGGAACCGAGCATCCCGGCGGTCCCTCCAGTGCCGACCTGCAAACTGCCCGCACTGATCGTGGTGCCTCCAGAGTAGCTGTTGGCGCCGGAGAGCGTCAGTATGCCGCTCCCGAGTTGCAGCAAAGCCCCGGAACCTGAAATCACGGCCCCATAGGTAAGCGCGTTCGAGCGGTTGAAGGCCAGTGTGCCGCCGGCCAGGACATTCACATTGCCCGAGAGGGAACCAAAGATGCCCCCCGTCCCCAACTGGAGGCTGCCGCCCGTAATCGTCGTGGCACCCGTGTACGCCTGCTCGGTAAGGAAGACGGTCTTACCGGAGCCCGCTTGGATCACCGACCCGCCGCCGGTAATGGCTGTGCTGAAGGTGAGCACATCGGCGCGGTTGAAAATCAAGGTGCCGGCATTGGAGATGGTGCCACTGCCGAGGGTGCCCAAAGTGCCCCCGTTGCCCATCTGAAGGATGCCCGCATTGATCGTGGTGGGGCCGGTATAGACATTGTTGTCCGTGAAGGTCAGAGAGCCGGCGCCATTCTGAATCACGCCCCCGGCACCGGAAATCACGCCTCCAAAGTTCACGGCATCGGAGCGGTTAAAAATCAGCGAGGAGCCGGTCAGAACATGGGCGTCCCCTAGGATCGAGCCGAGGGAGCCGCCGTTCCCAAGCTGAACGCCACCACCCCCGACGAGCACAGTGCCCGAAAAAAGATGGGGCGCCGTCAAGATGAGCGTGCCGGCGCCGACGTTCATCAAGCCCCCCGTTCCACTAATCGGGTCGGCAAAGATATAATCGTTCAAGCGATCAAAAACGAGCATCCCATGATCCACAAGGGGGCCGGAGCCAATGGAGCCGAGTGTGCTCAGAATCAGACTGCCGCCAAGGATCGTGGTCCCGCCCGTGTAGGCATTGCTGCCTGCGAGAATCAACGTGCCGGCCATGAGGAGCACCCGGCCCTCGCCGGAAATGTTTCCTGTAAAAATCGAACGATCAGACCGATGGAAGGCCAATGCGTCTTTCACCACCACGGCCCCCAATAAGGAACCCGAGGTGCCGCCGTCCCCAATCTGGAGCGTGCCCATACTCACAGTCGTGCCGCCCGAATAAGTGTTTGTACCGGTAAGCGCCAGTGTGCCGAACCCTGATTTGGTGAGGGCCACATTCCCGCTCAACGGCGCGCCCAGCGTGACGAGCATAAAAGGCGACACCAAATTAAAATTGGAGGCGGCAGAAGAGAAGGAAACACCGCCGTTTAATTTGAGCGCACTGGTTCCTGCAAAAAGCGCGTCCCCTTGGAACGCCACGGAGTTGGAAAGGGTTCGGGGCCCTCCATCCACGACCCACCGCGCGCCGCCCCCAAAATTGAGCGTCCCCGTCCCCAAGGGACCGGACTTCACAGAGGCGCCGAGCGTATTGGGGGTGGAATCTGCGCCAAGCGCCAAACCACTGTTGGGGCCCACGGTGACCCCTCCGTCAAAGGTGCTGTTGGAAGCGCTCAAGAGCAAGACGCCGTTCCCTGTGGTCACCAAGGAGGCCCCCATTCCCAACACAGTGGCCCCGAGATTCAAGGAGGGTGCAAGGTCCGTGTAGGTGCGGCCATCGTGCTGAATCGCGGCAATGCTCAGGGTGTTTGTGCCCGACAAAGCCATGGTGCCCGCAAGCAAGGGCACCATGGCCGCGTCCTGACTGCGGACGACAGTAATGGGGGTCTTGCTTGAAAGGGTTAACGTGCCGCCGGTATTGATGACCGCGCTGACACTGCCGCCGTCGTTGTAAAACTTGAGGCTTTGGAGCGTATTGTCGCCCAACAAGTTCAACGTGGCGTTACTGTTCAACGTCACCGTTGCCGCAGGCGCGATCTGGCCGGGATTTGCCAGCAGCGTGACCGTTGCATTGTTGATACTGAGGCTTCCAGGAACGACCGCCGTGCCAACCGAGCCGGCCAAAAGCAAGGTTCCTTGGGCGACCGTGGTCCCTCCCGTGTGGGTGTTGGCGGCGGTCAGTGTCAACGTGCCAACACCAGACTTGAGTAAGGCCAACTGGGCACTCCCCCCATTCACCTGACTGAGATCCTTGAGAACGGCGTTGATGGTGAGCGGGCTCTGCGCGTTGTAAACGACAAGTTCCTGCACACCAGACGTGGCTGAACCGCCTGCAGTGAGGGTCCCGCGAAGCGCCGTGGTCCCTATCGTGGTGGAGGCCGCGTCATTGGAACGCAGCAGCCCGCCGAACTGCAGATTCAGCACCGCTCCGGAATTTGGGAACGCGAGGTCATTCGTATAACCGCCACCGATACGCAGCAGCCCCGTCGTGGTCGTCCCCGCGGCCAAGGTCAGAGTCCCCGCGGCCAAGCCGGCAGCCGTCGTCACCGAGTTGGTGACTTTACCGTAACCGAAGAGGCCGTCATAGGGTCCATAGCCCCCCTGGCCCAGAGCGCCAATTTCACCGCCGCCATTAACCGAGGCATAATCGCTCGAATTATGAATCGCCCAGGCGCCCAGAACGCCCGGCACAGGAAGGGTCGGAATTTGGGTGAGATACATGTGCGGCGTGTTTCCTTCGAGACCCAAGGTTCCGCCCACAAAATTGAGGGTCGCACCGGCATTGCGCGAGAGAGAGCTGAGGGTGAGGGCGGCGGAATAATAGGAGGCCACATTATTACCAGTAGGGGTGGCCATGAGGGCGTTGGCCCCGGTTGCAGCGAGGACGTTGCCGAGAGTTTCGGTGGCGGCCACCTTGTTGCGGCCAATCAAAATGAGGGACCCGGAGCGCAATGTCACCGAGGCGGTGTCCGAGATACGGTCGTTGAGTTGCGTCTGCAGCGAGGCGTTGTTGTCCAACACAAGGGTGCCCGTGTTTATCTCGATGCCAGCGGTGCGCAGCAGCGTGGCGTCGTCCCTCAAGGTGAGAATCCCCCCCGAACGCACCGTGACGCCTGTGTAGGTCTGGGCACTTTCCAAAGTAAGCGGCGCGTTGCCTATGATTCCGAAAGCGACGCTGCCAGAGATCACGCCCGCGAAGAGCGTCCCGACCGAGAGGTTCGCCACCAGCAAACCAGAGCCTGCAGAGGAGGTGATGGTTCCACCCGTGTTAGGCAGGATTCCCGGGGAGCTTAACTCGCTCACAATTTGCCCATTGCCATTGAGGTCGAGCGTGGCGCCGGCACCCACGGACAACGCCTCCCCGGCGAGGAGTGTATTCAAGCCATAATTCAAAACCAGCGTTCCGCCCTGCACACGAACGGCGGACCCATAGTTGAATTTGCTCAAAATCAACACCCCGTCCTGCAACTTCACGAGCCCTTGTGGAGTCGTGGTCACCGAGTCCAAATTCAACGTGGCCCCCGGCGTCACCTGCACGAGCAAAGGCGCGCCCGAGGTTACCTGAGCGAGGGTGAGGGTATCGGAAGTGCCTGCCGCAAGCAAGCCGCCAGAGCTGAGCGTCAAGCCGCGGTAGCTGGTGAGTGTCGCGTCCGTCAGTTTCAGCGCATTAATCGTCCGCGTGGCCAAAAGCGTGCCGGCCGCAGTAAGGCTTCCCGTGTCCGTCAAAGCCAGGGCATCCAGCGCCCCCTGCTTATAGCTGTTAAACGCCCTCACGCCTGTCCCGCCATAGGTGGCAAAATCCGAGCCCAGAACAACGCGAGCCGCAACACCGTTGGACAGCAAGCCCCCCGTGCCGGTCAGCATCAGCCGGTTGGTAGAACCGAGACCGGCTATCGAACGCAAATCCAGGACGCTGCCTGAATTGCTAAAGGAGATCCCTGAAAAGGTGAGCGTCCCGCCGCCGGCGCCGGAAATATTCACGGTCGATGCCCCGCTTCTTAGATTGAGACTCCCGGACGACAGGGAAGAACCCGTGCCTGCCGTGAGCAAATTCAACGAACCCCCATACATGTTGACAGCTGACACGGGGTTCAGCCGCGGGGACGCAGAGTTTCCTGCACTGTTATCAAAGAGAAGGGCACCACCCGCGTAAAGATTGGCGTTGTTGAGGGAGCCCAGCGTACCTCCCGAAGTGCCACTGAGCGCCACCAAACCACGATTCACGTTCAGCACGGTGTTGGCGTTCAGCCCCATGAGGGAAACCAAGCCGGTACCCTGAACGGTTAACGCGCCCAACAGAAGAGACCCGTTGACCAGCGTGGTTCCACGGCCCTGCAAAGTGCCCAAATTCACCGCGCCCGACAGAATCAAGGAACCGCCGCTGATATCGTTTTGCAAAGCCTTAGAACTTCCGTTCAACGCGCCGTTAAACTGGATGCTGCTGGTGCCCGAGATCACGGACGCATCTCCAGTAAGGGTGAGCGGGTTCAAGAGGGCGCTGGCGCCGGTCATGTCGTAATTGGAACGCGTTTCATTGCCGCCAAGGGTGACTGAGACCGTGCTCGCTCCGAGCACGCTGGCGGATGCCGTGACAATGGGATTATCCAAAATCAACAAGCCCTGATAGAATGACGCACCGCCAGTGAAGGTGTTCGGTCCGCTGAGGGTGAGCGAACCCAAGTTGGAGACGCTGAAGTCCAGAGCTGTTACACCGCCAGCCGAGCTGTTGGCAAGAGTTCCCGCGATCACCGTAGCCCCGTAGCCGAGCAGGCTCAGTTTGCCGGTAGTTCCAGACCCATTCTGATTCACAAATTTGCCGATCGTCAGGACCGCTCCGTTGTCCATGGAATTATAGACATTCCAGGTGGTGCCAGACTGGCCGCTCAGAGTTCCGGTGAGTGTGATGGGGTAAATACCAGTGAAGACGGCGCTGGCGGCTGGAGAGATCATAAAAGAGCCGCCTGTCACGAGGGGACCGCCATAGGCAAACACTCCGCCGCCGTTGTTAATCGTAACTCCAGCGGGGCCAGCCCCATACTTATTGAGCCCGAGCAACCCGGCGTTTACGATCAGAGGGCCCGTAAACGTGTTGGCGGCACCGGGAGCGAGCGCCCAAACGCCGCCATCGGATTTGGTCACACTCAACGGAAAAACGGCATTCCTATTGTAGTCCTCGAGTTGTGCAGTAATGGCATTGGCATCGGTATTCAGCCCGCGGAGAAGCAACGTTTTCGCGCCCTGTCCACTGTAATTATCTGAATTGTTGTTAATCACGTTGGCGATCACAAGCGGGCCGCTGCCTGAGGCGTCGATATTGATCTGGCCCGTGGGGCTGCCCAAGGTGATAGGTCGGGTCGCAACTTCGCCCGGTCCCACGTACAAGAGACTCACGGCCGTCGTGGTACTGTTGCCCAAAATCAAGGGATTGGCTGAACTTATGTCATCGGCTCCAATATTCGTG
The DNA here is from genome assembly GCA_947476255.1 of Chthoniobacteraceae bacterium. Classification (GTDB taxonomy): domain Bacteria; phylum Verrucomicrobiota; class Verrucomicrobiia; order Chthoniobacterales; family Chthoniobacteraceae; genus Chth-196. Next base: position 16,108 of record CANJPY010000025.1, read on the forward strand.
CCCAAACTGCTAGCGGTCGCGCCATCGGCTCCAATGGAGGTGACAATCAAAGCGCCGGCCGCGACCTGAGTCATTCCCAAATAACTGTTGGCACTCTTGAGAATCAAATTACCGGCCCCCGATTTGATCAGAGAAATCTTTCCCTGGACCCCGCCGCTTAATTCGCCGCTGATGGTGGCGAAATCCGTGGCGGTGTTGGGGTTGTCGTCCACAAAAACGGTGCGCTGCGAGACACCCAAGTTCAAGGGACTTACAATTTCCACGTTGCCTGTGGCAGTGGGCGAGTTCAGGCCAATGGTACTTGACACAAAGCCGCCGGAGCCCAGGAACTGGGTGGCTCCGTTTGCAAAGTTCAAGGTCAGTTTGCTGCCAGATGCCGCAAAAGTCCCTGAGACGAGTTGCACCTGCCCCGGCGCCGCCCCAAACGCTCTGGAGAAGGTGCCACTGGACTGGTACACGCCCCCCCCAAGGAGTCTGAGAGTGGAGAGCGCGGGCAAGGAGCCCTCCTGCACTTGTAAAATGCCAGCAGTGACAGTGGTCGGCCCTGTGTAGGTATTCGCACCCGTTAACAACCATTGCCCGGCTCCTGCTTTTGTGACCGAAAGCACGCCCCCATTGGGATTGTTGCCAAGGGCCAGATGGATTTCATTGTCCCCCGTAGAGCTGCCCTGAAGCGTCAGGCTACGCGCCCCTGAACCAGCGAAGGCCACAGAACCTGCGTTGGCAAAAATCAAGGCCGCATGGTTCGCGATCCCGCCGCTGAGGGTGTTGTTTCCGTAATTCCCGGAGGAATCAATCCTCGCATTTCCGGCGAGCGTAAACAGACGGTTCGTGGACACGGAGGGCGTTTGCGTGAACTGCGTGAAATAGAGGCCGGAACCGGTATACTGAAGGCTTCCCCCTTTAAACACCAAATTGGAAGCAGCGCTTGAAGAAGCTCCGATCGCGCTGGCCACTCCGCCATTCGCCAGAGAGTTCACCCCCAAAAGCTGACCCCCACCCAAAATCGTCGCCCCCGTATAGGTATTTAAGCCCGTGAAGTAAGAGGTCCCTGATGCCTGATTCAGGATCACAGAAAGAGAACCGCCACCCGTATTCTGAAGCACACCTGAAAAGACGGAATTCAGAGCGGTCGAAGACGGCCCCCCATCCCCAAAGCTGACGGCCATCGGTACCGAACTTTGGTTATCCACCGTACCGGCCCCCTGCAGCTCTCCGAGACTCACCTGGCGGGAAACCGGCCCTCCCGGGTAAAGAAGCGTGGGCAGCCCGCCCCCGCTCAAGTCCAGAAGCGCATTTTGACGCACAATCATCGCCGTTGCCGGTACCGATGCCGGTGTCCCAAGAGAAGCCACAGCGCCCGAGGCCATAAACTCCACATTCCCCGTGCGCGTGGCTCGGCGACTCAAGACCACGGAGTTGTACGGCAACGAATCGTCGTAAATAAACGAAGAGACGGTAGCCCCGGCCGGGATTCCCTCGCCGGCGACGAGCATTCCCACGGACAGGCCGATGGTACTCGTCACCGTCAAACTCGCGCTTCCAGAGACGAGGGTGCCGCTCTTGCTTAAAACCGTACTCCCCATGAGGCGGAGCGTGCCGGCATTAATGACGTTGCTGCCATTGTATTTATTATTTCCCCCGATAACCAGCGTCCCCGTCCCCCCCTTTGTCAGGCTGCTGGAGTCCCCATAAATGGGGCTCAAGAGAGTCAGCGCATTGGCATTGGAAGTCCCGTTCACCGTGATTATCACTTCTCCGGGTCCCTGGGAGTAAATAGAACCTACGCCAGAAGAGGCGATCGTGAAGGGCCCGTAGGAGTTGTTGAATAAAAGACCTCCGCTTTCCAATTTGATACTTTGGGCCAGAGTCAGGGTGCCGGTGGCGGCAATGGTCAGGCTGTTGAAGTCCTGAGGGTAAAGGTTGCGCGTGCCCGCCGTGAGGAGGTAGTCCGCACTGGGGTTCCCCATGTTGTTGTAAAGGTATGCCAGCATGCCCGCCGGAACAACCCTCCCATTGGGCCCAATGCTCGCAAGACTACCTCCGTCAATGGTCGCCCAACCCAGAGCCGGACCCGAGTCGACGATTCCGATGTTGATCACGCCCGCTTTGCCGGGCCCAGTTTGGAAATCCGCCGTGGCTCCCTCCTTGCGTGCTTTGAGGCCAGCAAAACTCAACGTGCCTCCCCTTGTCCCTGTCACCGCGATCACGCCCGCTCCCGCGCTGAAGGTCAGGGAGCCCGCAGACTCCTGAAAGCTGCCACCTAAAGCGAGGTATTCCAAACGGCCGCCCGCCGTCTGCCGCCCCAGGCCAGAAGAGGCTCCAGACACATAAACATCCGCGAGGAAATTGACCCCGCCCGTGGCGTCATTCAAGAGATTGATCCCTTCAGAGGCTTTTTGAAGCCGCAGGGTTCCCGCAGCCAGATTCAAAGCCCCGCTGAACGCTGAAAGGGAACCAAAGGAAAGGAGGGTTCCCGGCGTCACGGTGGCGCTATTGCCACTCGAGAGCCACAATGTATTGCCCACAATGGCGGTGACCACCGCGCCGGCACGGGTTGTACCCGCGAGGCCCGTGAGTGTCATGCCCACCGCCACCGAAGCCGTGGTGGGCGCGAGCAGGGAGGTGCCTGCGTTCAAAAACACAGGAGTCGAGAGCGTGAGCAACGTCCCCCCTGAAATGTTTTGGATGCTTTGAATCGTTGTTCCAAAGGGAATGCTATAACTATTGAGCGCAAGGTTGGTAGAGCCGGCGGAGATAAACGACCCGCTCGAAAGCGTGACATTCCCACCGGCCACGGAAACAGTGGTGCCACTGCTCATGGTCACGGCCTTGGAGAGCGTTAAGAGACTTCCACCCGTGATGCTCAAAATGGTCGCACTGGTTCCAGCGGCGGAAACCGCCATCCCGGGCACCAGATTAGACGTGTTGGTGGTCATTAAAATCTGGGAAGGGCTGACCGTGAGGAGGGTGCCAGAGTCCAACGAAATGGGATTGCTCAGGGTTAAATCATTGCCTGCAATACTGGCAATCGTGCCCGTCGCGAGCCCGTTTGAAAAAATCATCCCAGGCACAAGGCCTGAGGACGTATCGACGGAAACCAGGGTACTGCTGCTCACCACGCTGGAGGAAGTGAAGGTTCTGCCGGCGGCCGTGCCAGTGGTCAGCAGCAGGGATCCAGAGCTCAAGGCTGTAATGAAAGGGTCTGTCGCCGCATAAGAACCGCCTTGGCTGGTGATACGCATGCCGATGGCCAACCCAGTGATGCTGGCCACGGCAAGGGAGGTCGTCCCCGCTTCGAGCGCGCCAGCCAGCAACCCGATGTTCGTTCCACCGGAGAGGGACATTCCGGGCGCAAGATCTTTGGCGCTGGAGACCAGAATCGTCTTTTTGTCCACGGAAAGCAGCGTCCCATTTGTCAAATTAATGGAACTCGCGAAAATCAAATAACTGCCAGTAATCGCGGCAATGACAGCGCTCGTCCCTCCGCCGGCGATCGTCATGCCGGGAGAAAGATAGAGGGTGCTGCTCACCAGCAGAGCCGTACCGCCATTGGCAAGATCTTGCGCGGCGTTGAAGCTCACCAAGGAGCCGCTCAAAGCGATGCTTCCGCTCGCCAGAGACCCCACACTCAGCGTGCCAGCATTCCCAAGCCCCGTGGAAACACTGAACAGGGTGCCGCTGTTGAGCCAATCCGTGGCTTTCGGATTGTACACCCAAAGGCCACCCTCGACTTTTAACAGGGAGGTCGCTCCCCCCTGCTCACTGATCATCCCGCTGATACTGTTTGCCGCGCTGTTCGTGCCTCCCAGTACCAGTGTTTTTACCCCTGCACCACCCGCAGCCACGCCGCTTGAAAATTCGAGCGGCGTATTTCCCGACTGGTTGGCCAAAAGCAGCGCATTGGCCGTAGTGCCAGCCATGTTCACGAGCCGGGTCGTTGTTTCGCCCGTCGACCCCGCGTAATTCAAGGCGCCGCCGTTGATGCTGATCCCACCAAACTGCGTGGTCGCATCATTGAGGACCGCAAGCGTTCCCACCTGCAAGACGCCCCCGCTGAGCACCGCCGTCCCATTGACGCTGCCCCCAGCCATGGTCCCCAGCAGCTGCACTAAGCCAGTGCCGCTCTTGTCGATTCTCTGAAAGTAATAAGGCGCCGGGGCCAGAGCATACAGAGTGCCGTTCCACACCATGTCTCCATTTCCAGAGAAGGACAGCGACCGGAACCCGATCATATCGCCCAGCGCCAGATCGCCCTTCATGGTCAGCGTCCCATTCCCATTGTTGACCAGTGATGCATCGCCGCCCGTGGCGCTCACTAAACTGGAATTCAAGCTCCCCACCGAAAGTCCGTAGCCGTTGCGCCCATTGACGGTGAGCGTTCTACCGGCCTTTCCAAAGGTAAACGAGCCCATGGCCACGGTCTGTGCCAGCCCGCTCCCATCCACAGCCCGGTCTAGAAACAGGGTCCCATTCTGGTCGTTTGTCGACAAATTCACCGCTCCGAACGTGGTCGCACCGATATCTGTACGTACTTCCAGAGTCCCTCCGTTGAATTGAACCGTGGCGTTGCCGTTCAAAAGGGAGGAATTGCGTCCGAGCGCACCCCCGTCAGAAACGCGCACAAACCCCGCATCAATGCGCACCGAGGAGAGAAAACTATTGTTCGGATTCGCCAGGGTGAGGGTGGTTGGTAGCAATCCTTGGTTTTTAATGAAGCGGTCGCTGAGCGGCTCAAAGCTGCTGAGCGCTCCGTTCAACACCACGTTTCCATTTCCCATGAGGATGTTGGCTTGCCCGACTCCCAAGGACAGGGGTCCATTGAAAGTGGTGGTTCCATAGGCAAAACCCAGGGCGCTGGAACTTGTGGTGGAACCCAGCTGCATCGGCCCCACAAAGGTGTTATCCCCCACGGAAAGAAGCGCCACCCCGCTTCCGCTCGTGGCCGTGGAACCCCGCCCAGAAAGGGACAGTACATAGGTGGCAGGGGTTCCCTGGACCCCACCGTCCATCACCAACATCCCCCCCTGGGAACCCACCGCCCCAAGGCCGGTCACCGAAACAACATCCAAAGGGGAGCCCAGCTGAACGCCCTTGCCCACAGCCAAAACGCCACTCCTCACAGCCACCCCGCCAGTCACAGAGATCACCCCAAGGAGCGTTTCGGTGCCCGTGCCCATTTTAACAATCCCGCCGGCAGCGGTGAGAGTCCCGGAGAAGGTGACCGACGTATTATCTGCCCCCAAATACAAGCGGTAGGATCCCGCAGAAACCACCCCCTCGCCCGCGAGCGAACCCAGCGTGTCCGACCCACCCAAAGTCAGAGAGGACGCTGCAGACAGATACACCGGAGAATAGTTCGGCAGAACGTTGGCTCCAGCCGTTGTGAAAGTCCCTGCAAGAATGCGGGTCGGACCCGTGTAGTTATTGGGGCCCGCGATCAACAGACTTCCAAGGCCAGCTTTCGTGAGGCCCCCGGAACCGCCGATCAACGGGTTGGTGATGGAAAGGGTGTTCTTGGCGCCCACGTTTAAAAGTAATTCTTCCGAAGTCCCCGCTCCTACCAATCCCGAGCCCGTAATGGAGTAGGTGCGCCCTGAGCCGTCCGCATACAGGAGCCCGCCGAGAGGGGTGAAAGTCAACGCCGAGGTTCCCAAACTCAACGTATTGGTGTCAGGTCCCGAGCGTGAAACCACGGTGAGGGAGTTCAGCGCCAGGGAGCCCGTCGCCATTAGACTGCCCGAAACCGAATAATTGGTAGTCCCGGAACCCACGCTCACCGGCAGGGCACTCGCTCCTGAAAGGGCGCCGATGGTTCCATTGATCACACTCGCAAAAGCGGTTCCTCCAGCCGTCGCGTAAGCGCCTAAAATCCCGTTCACTCCTGGCGTGGTGGGCGAAAACACTGCGGTGCCAGAAATCAAATCGACGGACTTGTCGAGCGTCAAGACCGAGAAGCCCTCCGCCTGAAAATTATCAATATTTTTGATCGTGGCCTCTTCTGGAATCCCATTCACACTGCCTCCACTGAGGACCCTTCCCTTGAGAAAACTGGGCGCGTTAGAAACCAAAATGGCATTGTTTGTCGCAAACGCCGTGCCCGCCGAGACGAAAAGAGACCCCCCAAAGAACAAGGAGCCCCCACTGATCCGAGTGATGAGCGCACTGGTGCCGCCGCCGGTAATCCTCATGTCGGGGGAAAGATAGAGAGTGCTGCTTACGAGCAGTGCAGTGCCTCCATTGGTAAGGTCCGAGGTGCCCCTGAACCCAATCACGGGAGTGCCCAAACTCAGCACGGCGCCGCTATCTACTTTGACTGGCTCGGTAAAGGTCAAGGACCCCGTGTTAATGTCAATGGATTCAATCACGGCAAAGGTCCCCGGAGCCACGAGGGTCATTCCCGGGGAAAGTCTCAGGGTACTGTCCACCATGAGGTCCGTACCGCCGGCCGAAAGATCACTGAGGGCAGTGACGGAGAGCGCTTTGGTCACCATCGGAATGCGCGAAGTCGTCGTGTACGTCCCGCCCCCCAAAACGAAATCTACAAACCCACCCCCCGGACTCCGGTACAGATTATTCACGGCCACGGTGGCCGACCCCGCCGCGATTAAGGTCGTCACGCCGCTTACAGGATTAAACCCGGAAAAAGCCTGCACGCCACCCACGCCGGTCTTTCCCAAGACCAGTAAACTACCGCCCTGTGCGATGAGGGAGCCAGAGTTGGAAAGAACTGAATCGGCGGGGCTCAACAAGCCCCCAAAGTCCAGCACAAGGGTTCCGGCCTTGAGGATGGTGGCGCCCATGTACGTGTTACCGCGCGAGGGTCTTAACGTAAAGGTGCCCAAACCCGTCTTCACCAGGGATCCGACTCCCGAAAGAAGCCCAAAAAACTGGGAAGAAAGATTCGAAGCGCTGCCCACCGCGAGAGCGACCGGTTGGTCCAAGGCTTCCCCAGAACTGAATTCCACTTCTCCAGACCCCGTTAAAGCGCTCACCGTATAGGCATTGAAATACCGGAAGCTGAGTTTGCCTCCCTCCATTACGCTGAGGGAACCGGACAACGCTGGATTTCCAAGCTCACCCCCGACCCCGCCTGCCAGCACCAGAGTTCCCCCCGAGATTTTAGTGCCCCCTGTATAGGTGTTATTGGAGCTTAAATAAAGCATTCCTCCACCATCCAACACAAGAGTTCCGTCAGATATGGACGCCGTGATATTCAGCGTCGGCGCCGTAGGTGCGACATTGACGCCATTCACCAAAAGCGGGCTCACCCAGATCGTGCGCATCGCCCCGCCCAAACTGATATTCCCGCTTATCAAGGCAGGCTCGATGCTATTCTGGCTGGAGGCCACAATCGAACCAGAGACCGTCAATGTTCCTGTTTCCGACGCCACCCAAGACGCCGTGGCTCCAATATTATTAAGAGTCACGCCGGCAAAGGTGTTTTTCCCAGAGAGCGCCAGCGACGAGCCATTGACGGTGATCATATTCAGGCGATCCATCGAGCTCCCGTCGGACTGGATGAAACTCGAATTATTCAGCGTAATCCCGCCCGCAGGCAAGACAGCGAACGTTGCCAGCGTCAGCGTCGAGGCATTCACCACCGTCCCACCGGTGTAACTGTTCGAATCACTGGTGAGCACAAACGATGAGCCCGGCGCGCCGCTGAGAACAAGTTTGAGAGCGCCTCCGGCCGGATTATTAATAATGCGTGAATTCACCGTCAACGTGCCCCGGTCGCTGTAGAGATAAAGCGGACTCGACCCAGAATCCCCCCCTGCGGTCAGCGCGCCATTATTAACATAATCCCCAATGCGCACGGAAGCCGGCTGCCCACTCCCGACCCGGGCCAACCCTCCTGAAGTGATATTCAATACATTCAAGGAGTTACTAAAAATCAATGGATACTCCGTCGCATTGGTCGTGGTGAGCGTCAAAGAGTTCACATGCAACATCCCCGTTTGGTCTGTAGGGGGTAAAAGCGTGTCGCCCTGGAAGCCTGTGACCTTCACGTTGGCGGTCACGTTGGCGGTCACGTTGGCGGTTGAATTCATCAGCAGGCTGCCAAGGGCATTCGCCGTACCGAGCAGACTCTTGTCGAAGTCGGCAAAGCCAGAAGTTCCCAAGACCCCGAACCCACCATAGGAGAGGGACCCGCCAGTATTGAATTTCATGGTCCCGCCAGTCATGGTCTCGACAGTCATGCTCCCGCTCGTAATGGTCCCGCTAGTGTAGGTGGCAAAATTCTGCCCGTTCACCATCACCCAGGGCAAAATTTTGTTGATCAATAAGGAAGTCACTTTTTCATCGCCGTCCGGAGAGACACGCAACCTTGAGTTGTTGCCCACGATCCCGAGTTTTGAAGCGACAATATTCAGCACTCCACTGGGTGAGAGCGCCGAAAGGCTTCCCACAATGAGGTCCACAGAATTGACGCTCGCTCCAGCGCCGGGCGTCAAATTGAGGGTGGAAAGTCCCTCCCCAATCCGCAAGGGACCCACGGTTTCAGATGTCGGGGTCTGCAAGCGGCCGAATAAATTGAAGGTCCCGCCCGTGAGTGTGATCTCGGCGGTATTCGAAATACGGTTGTCCGAATTCCTCAGGCCGGTGCTGTTATCCAAAGTCAACGTTGCGTAGTTCAAGTCCACCGCACTCGTGGAGGTCAAGGCGCCGGCATCGTTGAGAATCAGCCCGCCGCCCGTAAGCAAGGTGCGCCCACCGTAGGTGTTCGCTCCAAGCAACGTCAGCGTCGAGGGTCCCGACTTCGCAAAGGACACGGACCCTCCGGAAATCACCCCCGCAAACAGCGTGTTGACATTGGTGTTGGAGAGTAACACACCTGCTCCGGTGGAGGAGGTGATCTTGCCACCCGCCACACCCGCCCCCACGGCCGCTCCCTGACTGCTCAAAGAACCGATCATCAGAGAATAACCGTTTAAGTCCAAGACGCCTCCGGTACCGGCAATGCCCCCGCCATTGACCACCAATGGCTGTGGAACACGATAGTTAAAGGCGTTTCGAGCTCCCAGCTGCAGGGTGCCCTCATTCACATAAATGGTTCCAGTCATCACATTTGCAGACAACCCGGCAGTGAGAGTGCTGCTCAGTAAAAGGGTGCCTTGCCCCCCTTTTACCAACCCAAATTTGCCCGCCAACACACTGGCAATCTTATGGCTGCTGTTGGCCATTGGCGTAAAGACATTCAGGAAAGAGGCGCCCGAAGCCAACGTCCCACCGTTTGCCCCTACGTTGATACTGCTGCCATCTCCAAGGAGCAAAAGCCCGCCGGAACTCACATAGAGCTTAGGCTCGGAAGTCGGGCTGCCTAGGGTCAAAATACTCGCCCCGTCAATTGTCAACGAGGCGACCGTTTTATCGCTGCCCATCACGGTGTTTTGCTTGATCAACGCATTTGATCCCGAAACCAGCGCCGATCCCGTTGCGTACTCGCTCGGGAGCAGGGCGCGGAACGTCCCTGCGTGAACAGTGCCGGCGTTGGAAAAGGTCCAGGATGTACCCGACAAAAGGGTCACCGTCGTCGATCCCGACAAATACAGTGTTCCCGCCAAGAAGGACTCCACCGTGATCCCGGCGGGCAGCCCGTATCCAGTCACGCTCATCCCTGGAACGAGGGCAGGGGTTCCAGAATAGGAAATTTTCGAAGTGTCTGAGCTGAAAGACCCCACGGAAAGCGGCGCGGTCACCGGCACAAAAGCGGCATCCAGCACTGCGAAGGAAGTGCCCACCCCAGTGGCACTCGGGTCAATCAGGACGAAGGGCAGGATTTTTTTGGTCGGTTTTTCAGTGTTCAAGATACTGCCAAACGTATTCCACGGCGCTGTCGTCAGGGAGCCGCTCGTTGTAAACGTGCCCGAATTCGCTCCCTTCGCACTCCCCACACTCCCGCCCCTCAACAAAAGCGTCGCGCCGCTATTCGGAGTCAAATTGGAAATAGTCAGGGTGACCGACCCCGCACTGAGCGGATTCAGAGTAATAATGCTGTTGCCTGGAAACAGCGTCAGCCCCAGCGTGCCCGAGGACAAAACGCCTGCAGAGCCCGAAAACACCAACTCGCCAGCCAGCCTCAGAGGACGACTGTTCAAACGATTGCTCACATTCACCGCGCTGTTGTCCAGAAGGAGTCTGGCTCCCGGCTGCACGGTCACCCCAGCGGTCGGACCCAACATCGCCGACCCACCCATGACAAAATTGCCGTCATTCCCGTTGAACTCCCCTGTGAAATTCGTCCCCGAAAACAACATCGTCATCGTCCCACTGCCGATCTTGGTGATCGCGCCCGTCCACAAACCAGCTCCTGAATTTAAAACAAACGAATTCCCCAGCGTGATAGACCCGGCCCCCGCGAAGGTGGAAGCATAGCCGTTCCCTGCCAGAGAACCGCCGAACAAAAGCGTCGCTCCCGCCCCCGCGCCAAACATGGCCTGGTTCGCTAACAACGTCACGGTCCCAGAAAGGACCGCCGTCCCTGCGACCGCCTGCACCGCGCCCGAGGAATTGATCCCGGATGCCCCCACGGACAGCTGCTGCGAAATCGTGCCACCCTGCAGTTGCAGCACCGCCCCCTGAGCATTCACCGTGACGGCACCTGACCCCATCGCCCCATCCACTGCGGGCTTCAAAACACCGCCCGCTACGTTAATCGCCCCCGCCCACCCGCTGTTGACGGTGCCGAGCTCCAGCGTCCCAGCGTCATTCTTTTGCAGCGTGTTTGTGGAGGTGCCCCCCAGAAGCACAAAGGGAGAATTCAGCGTGAAGGTATTCCCGTCCGTCACGCCAATCCCATTATCAAACGGAACGAGCTGGAATTTCCGACTCGAAGAAAAGGTCGCCACCGCTCGAAACCCGTCTACAGGATTTTTTCCACTCAAGGTCACAGAATTACTCGGCACCCCCAACGCTGCATCGGTCTCTGCAGCCAGAATCCCTTGGCTCACCTCAAAATTACCGATCCCGTTGCCGCCCAAATCCGTTGCCGCCGACCCTGCCATCAACAACACTCCATTTCCTAACTTCTTAAAGACGTTGCTCACAGTGAACAGGGACCCGGTGATCGTGAGCCCTGGGTTTACATTCGGGGTATTACCTGTTGTCGAGTCAGGGACTACTCGGATCGTCCCTGGATTCGTGCCGCCGCCGCCGTCGTCCTCCAGACCCACATTCAAGATCCCGGCCACCACCAACCCAGCCCCATCCGAGGGAGTCACCCACATGGAGTAGGGCCCAACGTTGATATTGCCCACCATCGCCAGATGATTCACGCCTGCGTAGGAGTATTTCTGCGGGACAATGGACGCTTGCGTACTCAGCGTGATTTTCGCATCCTTATTGCCAATATTCTTATCCGTGGCGAGCCCCAGCGTCCCGCCGTTGAGAAAAATCCCGCCCCCAAAGGCACTCATCGTCATCAGTGCTTGTTTCGTAAACACCACTTTCGTGAATGCCGGAGCTACTAAAGAAGCTGTGCCGCCCGTCAAACTTCCTGCGAACACCACCGGAGAGGTAGAAGTCAGAGGGACGCCAGCGAGATCCGTGTTACCGAGAGTCACCGTATAGTTTCCCAATCGTGTCGGCGTATCCACTAGGAAAGATTTGCCGGAAGGGTTGGCGTTGGTCCAAGTACCGTTGTCCGTCAACACGAAGTTCAGGTTATTGGTACCGTCGCCAATCCGGGAGGCTGCGCCATCATGCACATAGATTCCCGAGGCATACCCTGCGTACCCCAGCTCCAGGGTGCCGCCGCTTTGCGTTGATGCGATCAAGCTATAATCCACAAATCCAAAATCCAGACGAAACGCGCGTGCTGTGAAATTCGACCCCAGCCAGCCATCATTACCCGCCCTCCAGATCGACACCGTGTAACTCCCGCCGGTTCCCGCGATTCCTGGATTAACCCCAAACCCAATACTCGACTCCCCATTGGACGCCACAGGAGCTGAGACGGACGGAATAAGAGGGTTGCCAAACTTCAAATAAGTCGGGTTATCTCCATTGGAATCCCAAAGACCTGTACGATCACTAAACCCGTCCGCACCAAGACCCCATTGGCTGGAAACCCCCTGCCCCTGCACGGAAGAAATCCCAAAACTCAAAAAATAGACGCAAAACAGAAAGAAACTCGTGAGCCGCACCCACCAAGGCTTCTCGCCCCCGGGCGAGGCCAGCAAAATCACGGGCGCCGAACCTAGCAAACTGAGCTCGGCGAACTTTTTGTGGCTTTTGCCCGCGCCTCCCCCCACAACGTTGTCTTTCGACAACGCCACACCACGGTCTCGAAAATCTAGGGGGGGTACAGTCATGCTCAATCTCCCAAACCCGAGGCTGGAGAAGCAATAGAGGGTCTCACCCGAATTTATTAGCACAAATCGTGCGCAAATTGGAAGAAACTATTTGCCAAAGGTACAACACTCGTTTTCCTGCGTTGTCAGGACAACGCCAGCAGGTTTTGTGAGAAATCGGCCTCTCACTTTTGCACGTTTTTCGCAGGCCTGAAAAACATGAGCCGCAGCCACTTTCCAAGCTTGCGTTTCGCCCCCCCTCCCGCCACACCCTTGCCGATGCGTCTTCTCCCCCGACTCCTCCTTCTCGCAGGGCTCGTCGCCCCCCCCCTCTCAGCCCTCGCGACACCCCCAAAACTCGTCGTCGCCATTTTAGTTGACCAACTCCGCTACGATTACCTCGAAGCCCTCCACGATCACTTCGCCCCAGGTGGCTTTCGTTTCCTCGCGGAAAAAGGCGCCTTTCTCACCTTCGCCCACTACAATTACGCCCCCACCGTCACCGGCCCGGGCCACGCCTCCTTCCTGAGCGGCTCCACCCCCGCCATGCACGGAATCATCGGCAATGACTGGTTCGACAAACGCTCCCGCCTCATGGTCAACTGCGTCAGCGACCCCGACGCCGCTCCCGTGGGCAGCAACGATCCCGCCGCCCGCCGCTCTCCCAAAAATTTCATCGGAGACAATTTTGCCGATGCCCTGCGGATGCGGTTCGGGTCCAAGGTGGTCGGCATTTCCCTCAAAGACCGCGGCGCCATCCTGCCGGCAGGCCATAAACCACAGGGCGCGTTTTGGTTCGACTCCACCAGCGGCCGCTTCATCACCAGCTCCTATTACACCCAGGAACTCCCTGCGTGGGTCTCGCAATTCAACGCCCGACAGCTTCCGCAATCCTTCACAGGACAAAAATGGACCCGTCTCAAAAACCCCTCCGTCTACTCCGGTCCGACAGTAGCCCTGGGCGCCTCGCCGCTGCCCGGGGAAAAAACCGCCGCCTTTGACCACTCCGTCGCCCCCTCGCCCACGGAAGGGTTTGAAACGCTCGTCCCCACACCTTTTGGAAACCAGCTGCTCACCGAGCTCGCCCTCGCCGCTGTCGACGGAGAAAAACTCGGCTCTGGAACACACCCCGACCTCTTGAGCGTGTCGTTCTCCTCCCTCGATGCCTGCGGCCACCGCTTCGGTCCCTCTTCCCACGAAGTCCAGGACATGGTTCTTCGCTTGGACCTTGAGTTGGAACGCTTTTTCCAAGCCCTCGACCAGCGCCTCGGCCTGCACAACGTCTGGATTATCCTCACCGCCGACCACGGAGTCGCACCCACGCCCGAGGCCGCTTTAGCCCACGGACTCGACGGCCTGCGCGCTGATATGAACGCGCTCACCGCAGACTTGCTCGCGAAACTCGAACAGCGGTTTGGAGCGGGTCGCTTCCTCCTCACTCCAAAAATCATCGACGGCAATGTGTACCTCGACTACGGCGCCCTCGCTGAACGCCGCCTTATCCCCGAAGAAATCGCCGCCTTCGTGCGGGACTGGGCCCTCGACACGGGTAAGTTCCAAGCCGGTTACACCCGCTCCCAGCTTCTCGAAGGGCGCGCCCAAGGCCCGCTTGGAGAACGCATTCGAAACGGCTTTAACGCCGAACGCAGCGGCGACATCGTCCTTGTTCAAAAGCCCTTCCACATTCCCGGCGGGGGCAGGGGCGGCACCACCCACGGCGCCCCCTACGCCTACGACACCCACGTGCCCATTCTGTTTTACGGCGCTCCTTTCAAACAGGGCCGCTGCGCCGAACCCGTCGCCATCACGGACATTGTATCCACACTTTGCGTGGCGCTGCGCATGACGGAACCAGCCATGAACATGGGCAAACCCGTCCTAGCCGTACTCCGCCCCGATTAAAAGTCGGTGCAGCGAAACTGTTGCTTCTTGCTTAAGAGTCCTCTTAACCTCCGCCCCTGCGCCTCTTGCCCCCACGAGCTCCCTTCTGCAGCCTCCAAACTTTTCCTCCTTCATTCCTTCAAACCACTTTCGTACCGAGCCGCATGAAATCCTTCAACCTCCTCCACCGCGCCTGTATGGGTGCGGCACTTCTCTGCACAAGCTTCGCAAGTTTCGCGCAGGCGGAAACGGTTTTTGTCGAGGCCGAAGCCCTCGAAAGCCATGGCGGCTGGGCCCTGGACACCTCCTTTATCCCCCTCATGGGATCGCCTTACCTGCTCGCACATGGCCTCGGAAAACCCGTCGCCGACGCCAAGGGCAAACTCAACATCACCGAGGGCGGAACCTACCGCGTGTGGGTGCGCACCAAAGACTGGGTCGCTCCTTGGAAAGCGCCCGGGACTCCAGGCCGTTTCCAACTGCTTCTCAACGGCACGCCACTCGCAACGGAATTCGGCACCGAAGGCGCAGACTGGCACTGGCAGGCAGGCGGTTCCATCCCACTCACGCGCGGCGAAACCACTCTCGCCCTGCATGATCTCACCGGCTTCGACGGCCGCTGCGACGCCATCCTGCTCAGCAACGACCCCAAATTCTCCCCCCCGGAGGGTGCCGCCCTCGCCACGGCTCGCAAAGCCTGGCTCAACCCGGAGGGCGCTTCCACGGATGCCGGTGAATTCGACCTCGTGGTTGTCGGCGGAGGTTATGCCGGTCTGGGTGCCGCGATCTCCGCAGCCCGCCAATCTTTGCGCGTGGCCTTGATTCAGGACCGCTTTGTGCTCGGAGGCAACGGCAGCAGCGAAATCGGCGTCTGGGCGCAGGGCGGCACCATGCGCGGCAAATACCCGCATGTGGGCGAAATCGTGGAGGAATTTGCCGACCGTTCCCCCGACAGTCCCGGCGCCGTCGAACACTTTGTGGACCACAAAAAGGAAGAGGTGTGCCGGAACGAAAAAACCCTCTCCCTCTTCCTCGGCCACTTCGTCCAGGGTGTTCTTCAAGACAAGAAAGACGGCCCCATTAAAGCGGTCACCGCGTTGGATGTGCGCTCGGGGCGCGAGCGCGTGTTTCGCGGCAAACTGTTCGTGGATTGCACAGGCCACGGCACCGTAGGCGCGCTTTCCGGGGCGGCATTTACCATGGAAGAATCCGGCCACATGGGCATGTCCAACATGTGGTTTTACCAGCAAGATGCCACTCCCCAGCCCTGGCAGCCCACCCCCTGGGCGCTCGCCCTCGAAACCGAGGACTTTCCCAAGCTGCCCAAGAGCCGGTCCGTCATCGACAACAAGCCTTTCTTCAAAGGCGAATGGTTCTGGGAGTCCGGCTTTAACAAACATCCCATCAACGATCTCGAACTCGTACGCGACTGGAATTTACGCGCCGTTTATGGTGCGTTCAGCGCCTTGAAATCCGGCGCCCAAAAGGACGAAAACAGCAACGCTTCCCTGAAATGGGTTTCCCACGTCGGCGGCACGCGTGAAAGCCGCCTCCTGCTCGGGGACGTGGTTCTCACCCAGGATGACATCGTGGAAAAACGCGAGTTCAACGATGGCTTTGTGCCCACCACCTGGGACATAGACCTCCATTATCCCCGCGAGCAGTATGCGAAAAAATTTCCCGAAAACCCGTTCATCTCGCGCGCCGAATTTGGCAGGCATGTCGACCGCAGAAACGGTTATCCCGTGCCCTACCGCTGTTTCTATTCTAAAAACGTCCCGAACCTTTTCATGGCCGGGCGCAACATCAGCGTCACCCACCAAGCCCTCGGTACGATCCGCGTCATGCGCACCTGCGGGATGATGGGGGAGATCGTCGGAAAAGCCGCCTACCTCGCCGTTCTGCACGGCACCTCCCCGCGCGGTGTCTACGAAAAGCATTTGCCCGAACTCACGCGCCTCGCCGAACAACCCGGCGCCACGCGGCGGGATTCGCTCAACTCTGAACCCCGCCTGGATCCCAACATCCCGGATCCTTACAAACTTCCCGTCGGCTCGATGAACCGAGACCTGCCTCAATTCGCCACCCGCCTGAGCCCCGGCGACGGAGCTCCCGCTGAAACATTGCCCGGCATCATCGTGGACGATTCCAGCGCCCAGTTCACAGGGGAATGGGCTAAAGCCAGCCTCACCCCCTGCGTCGGAGCCGGTTCTCGTTTCGCCGGACCCAAAACAGGGGGCGAAGCACGCTTTAAATTCACAGTCCCAAGCACCGGTAAATACGAAGTGCGCTTGTATTGGGCTGGCCACGAAAATCGTTCCTCCAAAACCACCTGCGTCTTGGAGCGGCCGGGGCAGCCCGGCATTACCCAAACTCTGAACCAGAGAATCACGGCGCCCAAAGGTGCAAACAGCCTCGGGACTTTTGAGTTCACTGCAAATGCCGAAAACGCCGTGGTGCTCAAAACCGCCGGCGCCGACGGCAATGTCGTTGCAGACGCCCTTCAAGTCGTTCCCGTTCCATAGCCAGCGCCGTTTCCTCAAGGACGCCTCTGGCCTGGCGCCTCCCGGCAACGGATGGCGCTCCCGGGGGCCGGCGGTGAATTCATGACTCTTTACACTATAACCAAGAGCGTAAAACAACCTCGCCGGCGTGCTGCAACTCCGCCAGGGGAATGGATTTGGATAATAACATCTCGGCCACACCCCGCGCCACAACCGGTGGCTCGCTGCGCATTTTCCATCGTCTGGACTGCCGTACTGGAACAAAAAATGCTACTCACGAGTAATTTACTTTTTATGTTCACGCCTTCTTACAGAATCCTGAAGTCACAGTTTGGAAGATTATTCCTCGGGAAGGCATGGGGTCACCTTGCGGTTCTTTTCACCCTTGCCCTCGAAGGTCCGCTTTTCGCGCAGGTCCCCACTCCAACGTCGATTCTGAAACAACCTGTTCTGATCCCCGCCGCCGGCCTGCTGAGTGGGGGCTCCATGGAGTTGAATCTGACGGTCAAAGGGTCGGGTAGTTTATACTTCTCTTGGAGTAAGAGTTCGAGGGTCACTACGCTCGCGGGCAGCCCGGGATTGACCGGTTCCACCGACGGTGTCACTGGCGTCTCACTCACGAGCGGACCCGTGGGGATCGCGTATTACGACAATGCCCTTTACGTCGCGGACTGCGGCAACCATACGATACGCAAGATCGATCCTGCCACCAAAGGAATATCGACTCTGGCTGGGATCCCAGGGCTCGAGGGGGCTCAGAATGGCCCGCTGGAAACAGCGACCTTTTCAAAGCCGTTTGGCGTGGCTGTGGATGCCAGTGGAAACGTTTATGTTTCAGACGCTGGAAATCATTTGATTCGGAAGATTGCGACCACCGGTACTGTAAGCACAGTTGCGGGGAAAGCGGGTTTGTCCGGCTCAAAAAACGCAACGGGGCCCGATGCCCGCTTCAATTATCCGACGGGGCTGGCCTATGATAATTTGAGCAACTCCTTATTCGTAGCTGATGCGGGCAATCATCAAATCCGCATGGTGGATATTTCGTCCGGCTCTGTGACAATCGTGGCTGGAACGGCTGGATTTCCTGGAGCAAACGATGGCACCGGGGCTTCGGCCAGATTTAAAAACCCGTCAGGCTTGGCGATGGACGGCGGGACCCTCTATGTCGCGGATGCTGGAAACAGTTCGATCCGCAAGGTGGATCTAAACACAAAAGCGGTGACAACACTTGCCGGGGTCAATGGCCAGATTGGGGATAAAGACGGGAACGGGAATGCAGCACGTTTCCGCGGGGTCGGCGGCCTAGCCATCGACAATGGC
Source organism: Chthoniobacteraceae bacterium (assembly GCA_947476255.1). Taxonomy (GTDB): domain Bacteria; phylum Verrucomicrobiota; class Verrucomicrobiia; order Chthoniobacterales; family Chthoniobacteraceae; genus Chth-196. The sequence continues at coordinate 34,109 of CANJPY010000025.1, forward strand.
ACCCTGTACGTTGGAGATACGGGCAACCACACAGTGCGCAAAGTCTCTGCGAGTGGAATGGTATCCACCTACGCCGGAGTGACTTTAAAGACAGGAAGCTTGGATTCCGAGAGCGCCTCGGCGCTGATGAAGAACCCGCTTGGTATGGCGACCGATCGCCTGGGCAACGTGTACTTGGCCGACACAGACAACTATACGGTGCGTCAAATTATCCCTTTGGCGACTGTTGGAGGTTCTCAAACATCGTCTTCCGGAACCTCTTTTACTATTTCTTCCTCGACCCTTTTCTTGAAGAAAGCGCCCGTTGATGAGTCGGACACTGGCTTTTACAACTGCCTGGTGATAGGGGGATCGGGATCGGTCCGCAGCAACTCCGTGTATGTACAGGTCAATACCCTGCCCTACATTACGACTCAACCGCTCAGCACAACCATTGTGACCGGAGGATCGGTCAATTTGAGTACGACCGCCGTGGGCACAGGCACGCTGAGTTACCAATGGCGTAAAGGCGGCGAGCCCATCAAATCGGCAACCCAATCCAGCTATTCTTTTGTGGGCAAAACCAATGGCGATTCAGGCAGCTACGATTGCCTCGTAAGCAACGTCGCTGGGTACGCCATCACATCGCCCGCCATTGTGGTGGTTAACTCGACAAATGCGGCGATCGTGGGTGGCTCGTTCTTTCTGTGCGTTTCACCCCAGACAGGCACCGTGACCTACAAATCTTCAAATCTTCCCCCGGGGCTCACGTTGAACACGTACACCGGCCTTCTCACTGGGGTGCCCACCAAGAGCGGGTCCTATGCAGTGACGGTGCAAGCCATTGACGAGGCTCTGCTTACAAGCAACTCACTGAGCTTCAGCGTCGCAGTGGCCCCTCTCGCACCGGGTGTCACCGGCACCTTCACCGGGATCATTGACCGAAGCCCCATTAACGGAGACATGGGCTCTAGTTTTCAACTCACGACCACCCCGGAAGGCTCGTTTTCTGGCAGCATCCTTACGGCGGGAACCAGCATCGTTACGGGAGGAAGCACCAGCGTTGCCACAGGAACCAGCGCCGTTTCTTTCACGGGTCGCCTTGCGACTTCGCTCGGAGATAGCAAACGCGCCACAATCAAGATCGTCCTCTCGAAGCCGGAAGAAACTAACGCACTTATCCTTGCTGGAACCTTGGATTCCGCGGACAACACCTTGAAAGGAACTCTTACGAAAGGAGGAACCGCCACCGCTGCAGTGACTGCGTGGCGCAATGCGTGGGCTGATGTGCCCGGCAACGCCGTCAAATTCAAGGGCCCGTATAGCTTCTATTTGGAGAATAAGAAAGGAGCGCTCAAAACCAAAACGCCGCAGGGATATGGATTTGGTACGTTTGAGGTGAATTCGAAAACAGGCGCTCTGGCGCTTGCAGGGACGCTTCCCGATGGAACCAAATTTACACAGAGCACCTTGGTCTCACAAGCTGGGGTTATTCCCGTCTACACCTCGCTTTACAACGGCAAGGGAACACTCACCGGCATCCTCAAGATCACCAAGGGCGGGTTCGCTCCCCTGGACAACACGCTCGATCCGGAGCCTCCAGATGCCCTGCCACAGCTGACGTGGAAGAAACACCCGATCGCTAATGATCTCCTGTTTTCAGAAGGATTCGAGCCGGTCTCGCTCACAGCCCAGGGCGGCATCTATACGGCTCCGCCAGCTGGTTCCCGACTCTTTGGGGCCAGCGCCGTGAATTCTCCCGCTACGAACGTCACCATCACACTTTGGGGCGACGAGAGTGATGCGCCACTGTCCCTGCCGCAAACGCGAACGCGAAGAGATCTGAATATTTCTGCAACCGGTGCTGTTGGCATTTCGACGACCGCTCCGCTGTTAACCTTTACAGCCGTCAATCTTAGCACCGGGAGCTTCTCGGGCAGCCTCGCGACGAGCGTGAAAGGACGTTCGGCTGTATTCGCCGGACAGATTGTTGGAAAAGGCGACGAAGCCGTCGGATACGGTTATTATTTGCTCTCGGGTACAGCCGGTGTAGCGCCACAGAAATCTTCTGGAAAAGTGGAGTTCGGCAAGAAGCCGTTGCCGTAGCGACGTAGGATCGCTGCGGGCGGCTTAAGAAGCCTTAGGAAGACCAAATACACCGTGGGTTCCCATATCAACGGCGCCAATGGCCGTGTCATCTCAGGCGCCGTTCAAATCGTACTCGTTCCTTAAACCACGTGGCGGCCCGCGCTTTTTTAGCGCAGCGTCTTGTGCACACGGCGTTTTTTGACCGAGAATGCCTCTCTTATGGCAGCGCCCCGCATTCTCTCAGGCATCAAACCCACAGGCCGTCCGCATCTCGGGAACTACTACGGGATGATGCAGCCGGGCATCGAATGGCAGGACCGTGGAGAAGCCTTTTATTTCATCGCCGACTACCACGCTTTCACCACGGTCCACGATCCCGCCGCCCTCCGAGAACACACACGCAGCGTCGCCTTGGACTTTCTGGCGTGCGGTCTCGACCCGGAAAAAGCCGTCCTCTTCCGCCAAAGCGACGTGCCTGAAGTCACCGAACTCGCCTGGCTCCTGACCTGTCTGACGCCGATGCCCATGCTCGAGAATTGCCACGCCTACAAGGACCACCTTGCCAAAGGCAAAGTCCCCTCCCACGGGCTGTTCGCCTACCCCGTGTTGATGGCCGCTGACATCCTCCTCTACAACAGCAACATCGTTCCCGTGGGCCGCGACCAAAAACAACATGTCGAAGTCACCCGCGATCTCGCCGAAAAAGCCAACCGCCTCTTCGGTCCGATTTTCACAGTGCCCCAGCCCAGCATCGTCGCCGAGGTCGCCACGGTCATTGGTCTGGACGGCCAGAAAATGAGCAAAAGCTACAACAACACCATCGGTCTTTTTGAAGAAGAAAAGGTGTTGCGCAAAAAAATCATGAGCATCGTCACCGACTCGGAGCCTGTGGAAGCGGCGAAAGACCCCGCCACTTCGTCCATCGTCGCCCTTTACAAACTGTGCGCCGATGCCTCCGCTGTAGCCCTGATGGAAGACCAGTTCCGCGCCGGCGGCCTGGGTTACGGTGAATTTAAAAAACGTTTGTTTGAAGCGCTTTGGGAGAAGTTTGCTCCCTTTCGAGCCAGACGCGCCGAGTTGGCTGCAGACCCCTCCGTTCTGGACGCCATCCTTGCCGACGGTGCGGCGCGCGCGCGCGCCATCGCTCTCCCCACCATGGAGCGCGTGCGCAAAGCCATGGGAATCCGTTAGCATGCCCCTCCCACCCCTCCAAAGTGCGGTTGCGTTTCGTGCGTCTCTGGAGTGAAATAGGGACACCCTGTATGTGTCGCCGCTTGCCGCCATCCTTGTTTTTCCTGTTTTCCAGTGCTGCTCCCCTCGCATCTCTGGTCGCGCAGGCGCCAACCCCTCTTCTCGAACCCATCCTCGCCGAGGCTCCCGCCGCCAGTGCGGACCTCGCCGCCGCCCCGCCGGCAGAACGACCTGCCGCGACTCCCGGCGCCGCTCCCACAAAACTTTCCTATTCCTCCTGCACCGTGGAAGGCCAGGTCGTCGCCATGACCTTTGATGACGGCCCGCACGCTCAAAACACTCCACGCCTCCTCGACATTCTCAAACAACGCGGCATCAAGGCCACGTTCTTCGTCGTCGGCCAGAATGCCGTCGAATATCCAGACATCCTCAAACGGATCGTCGCCGATGGACACGAGCTTGCCAACCACTCCTACTCGCATCCTATTCTTGCATCTCTCAGCGAATCCGCACTCCGGGACCAGTTGGAAAAAACACACCAAGCCGTCCTCAACGCCACTGGGGTAAACATGAAAGTCATGCGCCCTCCCTACGGCGCCCTCAGCGAACCCCAACGCCGCTGGACCAACGCCACCTTCGGATACCGCACCATCCTCTGGGACGTGGATCCGCTCGACTGGAAATTTCGCGACGCCGCCCGCGTCGAAAGTGAAATTCTAGGGCACGCTAAATCAGGTTCGATCATTCTTTCCCACGACATTCACAAGTCGACCGTGGACGCCATGCCGTCTACCCTGGATGCTCTTACGGCCAAGGGGTTTAAATTTGTCACCGTGTCCGAACTCCTCGCCCTCGACCGGCCCTCCGCTCCCAAAGCCGCCGCGGCGCCAAAACCCACCGCCAAGGCGTCGTCTCCCAAACCTGCGCCGTCCACCGCCCCCAAGCCGGTCTCTAAACCCGCCAAAGAAGAAGCCTCCGCCCGCAAAGTAGCAGACGCCAAAGAAGGAAAAACCGCCCCGGCCGCCGCCAAAAACAGCGGCTCCACTGCCAGTTCCCCGGACAGCTCCAAAAGCAATTCCGCTCCAAAAACAAGCCCGCCCAGTCAGGAGGACCTCCGCAAAAAATGGCTTCAAAGCATGACCCAGCGCTAGCCGCCGATCTGCGTCGCCTCCTCGGCCCAGACCGCGTTGCCAGCGACGCCCTCTCGCTCCAAGCGCATGCCGCCGACCGCTGGTTCGCCAGCCAACTCCCGGATGCCGTCGTCCTCGCCTCCTGTACCGATGACGTCTCCAAGGTTCTCGATTACTCCACACGCCACGGCGTTCCTGTCACTCCCAGGGGTGCCGGAGTGGGTTACGTGGGCGGCTGTGTCCCGTTGCGGGGCGGCATTGTCTTGTCCGTGGCAAACATGCAGCGCATCAAAGAGATCCACTTCGAGGATGGCGTTGCCGTGGTCGAACCGGGCGTCATCACGGGCCACCTGCAGGCCGAAGTCCGCAAACAAGGTCTCTTCTACCCGCCAGATCCAGCCAGCCTCAAGGAATGCAGTATCGGTGGAAACCTCGCCACAAACGCCGGCGGGCCGCGCTGCTTGAAATACGGCGTCACCCGCCATTACGTTCTCGGACTCGAAGCCGTTCTTTCCGACGGCCGCGTCCTGCGCACGGGTGGGCGCACTCACAAAAACAAAACGGGCTTCGACCTCGTCGGTTTGTTTGTCGGCTCGGAAGGCTTGCTCGGGATCATCACGGAGGCCACACTCCGCCTGCTTCCTCTGCCGCCGGCCAGAGCCAGCCTCTCCGCAAGTTTTTCCACCTTTGCCGAGGCCGCAGGCGCCGTTCAAGCCATCTTCAAAGCCGGCTTTCTGCCCGCCGCTCTGGAAATCGCAGACGCCTTTACCCTCCAAGCGGCTCGCGAACATTGCGGAACCGCTATTGTCCCCGCTGGACAAGGACACCTCCTCCTCGATTTGGACGGCCAGCCCGCATCGGTAAGCTCCGAGGCGGATTCTTTGCTCCAACTCTTGAACTCTCTGGGCGCCTTGGATGTGAAAAAAGCCGTTGGCGAACAAGCCTGCGAAGAACTCTGGGAATTGCGCAGGCGTTTCTCCGCCTCGCTCAAGGCGACCGGCCTGGTCAAATTAAACGAGGATATCGTGGTGCCACGGGGGCGGTTGGTGGATTTGGCAGAGTTTGCCAAAGACCTCAGCCAACGCTCCGGCTACCCCATCGCCTGTTTCGGGCACGCAGGGGATGGAAACATCCATGTCAACATCATGGCGGCCGGTTACAAAGAGGACCAGGCCGTGAGGGAAAAGGTCCAGGCAGCTCTGGACGAACTATTTACACAGGTCCTCGCCTGGGGTGGAGCCATCACCGGAGAACACGGCGTCGGCATCGCCAAGCAACGCTGGTGGCCTCAGGCCGTTTCCGACGTCGGTCGTTCCGTGCACGAATCCCTCAAACGCGCCTTGGATCCCCAGGGACTCCTGAATCCTGACAAATTCGTCACAATCCACGGGCCTCGTTGACTCCAACGCAGAAGCGTGATTGTGTAAGACCCCGTTCGGAGTTTTGCCTTTTTCGCACATGCTGGAACGTACCGTCCTCGTCCTCAATCGTCTATGGCAGGCAGTCAATGTCTGTTCTGCCAGACGGGCCTTTGTCCTCCTTTGCGCGGGACAGGCCCAGGTAGTCCACTCTGAAGGTGGCAACTTTCTAACCCACGACTTCGCAAGCTGGCGTGACTTTTCAGAACGCGAACCCACCGATGAAATGGTCCACACCGTTTCCCTCAAAATCCGCGTGCCCCAGGTCATCGTTCTGATGCTCTTTGACCGTGTTCCCAGAAAAGAAGTCAAGTTCACCCGCCACAATATTTACGAGCGCGACAAGAACACCTGCCAGTACTGCGGAAAAACATTCGACCGCAAGGATTTAAATCTGGACCATGTAATCCCTCGGGACAAGGGCGGCGAGACCACTTGGGAAAACATCGTCTGCTCCTGCATCCGTTGTAATTCGAAAAAAGCCAACCGCCTCCCTCACGAGGTCGGCATGAAACTCAAACGCAAACCCGAACGGCCACGCTGGCAACCGTTCCTCCACATCACGTTTGACCACAAGCCACACGACAGCTGGCGCCACTTCATCGACCTCGCCTACTGGCACGTTGAACTCGGTTAGGTTCAAGTCTTTCCAGCGCCAGGCTACAGCCCCCTTCCCACGCTGCCCCGGGGCACCGCTCCTTCCTATTTCTGAGGCGGATTTTGCGCCTGATTTTGCGCACGGCTAATCGCGTCCAGCGTATCAAAAGCGACCACGCCTTCTTTGATCAACCCGTTCTGCACACGTGAAACCTCCTCACGCAACAAAACCGTGTAGGCATCGAGGGTTTTGTTCAACCACCGCACGTAGGGATCCGATGCTGGAAGTACGTCCACCTTCGTGACTTTCATTAACTCGGTTCGCAGCCACGATACCTGCGCATAGATGGCATCAAATGCAGGACCACCGATCTTCTGCGCCAGACAGTATTCAATCATCTCCTCCGGCTTCGATTCCTGAACCCGTTGCCCCCTCGCACGCAGATAATAAAGATGTTCCACCGTCACTGAAGGCAAATCTGACGCGCACACACTATCGATAGAAAAAACCACCAGCGCTAGAAAACAGCTCAAAGCCTTCATACGTTTTGCTAGCCTCTCCAGATTCCCACATTTTGCCAGCTTCTCTTCACCCACAACTGCCCTCCTTTCTTCCTCTTCCTCATAAGCCTCCCTCCGCCTCCCGTGCCAACACCCTTCCAAAAACCATTTTATTTGAGAATTTTGCGATATAACCGTTTGATATCACACGGATTCCAGTCGACCCCATTCGCTGCCCTCGGCAGCCCCGCGCCAGGCGCCACCTGCGTATGAACGCCAGGGTCCTCAACATTCTGGTACGTGGTTGGCGCCTGACGGCACTCGCGATCGCTGCGCTCTTGCTGCAACACGCCCCTCGTCCCGCCCTCCATCACGCCGCCTCCATTTCCGTGGCTGCAGCTCAAGAATTCTTCCCTTCCGCCGTCAAATTATCCGTCGCCAACGGTAACACACTCCTCGCAAGCGATGCCGAAGACCAACCGCTCGGACACCTTGTCACGACCTCTCCGCAGGCTGACCACATCGCGGGTTATGCCGGCCCGAACAATCTGTTGGTAGCCTTGGATAACGCGGGACGGATCTCCGGAGTTAAGATCCTCGAAAGTGCTGACACTCCTTCCCATGTCAAAGCACTCCGGGATAATCCCTCGTTCCTACCGAGCCTGCGCGGCTGGAACCCCTTCCTCGAGCCGCCACCCTCTATCGAGGCCATGGGAGGCTCCACACTCACTGGCCTCGCCATGCTCGAAGGCATCGCCCAACGCTTGGGAGGTGCGGCGACTTCCCTGCGTTTTCCAGACCCCCTCTCCCTCGAGGAAATCCGCTCTTTTTTCCCCAGCGCCGCGAGTTTCCTTCCCGACAAGTCTCGTAACGGTTGGCACTGCGTCATGGCTCCAAACGGCTCCGTCGCTGGCTACGTAGTTCGCACCTCCCCTTCTTGTGACGGCATCACAGGATACGCCGGCCCCACAGAATGTCTCGTCGCGGTCGACGCAGACCGGCAAACTATACGCTCCATCCGCATCAGAAAATCCTACGACTCGGAGGACTACGTCGAACGCGTCAGCGAGGACCGCGACTATCTGAAGATCCTCACCAAATGGAAGGTATCGGAGTGGCCGTCTCTCGACTTTGACGCACAGAAATTCGAGGGCGTCGCCGGAGCCACGCTTACAAGCGCAGCCATCGCCGAAAGTTTGCGCGCCCATTTCAAAATCGATTCCATTTCACCCGCACCAAAAAACAAGGCCCTCACCCTGAAGGACGGCTCGCTGTGGCTGCTTCTCGTTTTGGCAACCCTTCAATGTTTTTCTAAATTACGCGGCTACCCTTGGATGCGACGTGTCTGGCAGATCGCTCTGATAGCGGTTCTCGGCCTTTGGCTCGGACAATTTTTATCGGTTGGACTTTTCGCCGGCTGGGCGCAAAACGGTCTTCCCTGGAGGCAGGCTCTTCCCCTCGTGGCTCTGGCTTTTATCGCACTCCTCATTCCCTGGAGTACGCGCCGTCAAATCTATTGCCATCACCTCTGTCCTCATGGAGCCGCACAGGAATGGCTCGGACGTTTTTCCAGATTCCACATCCCTGTTCCTGAACGCTTCCACCGCCTCCTCAAACTGTTTCCAGCGCTTTTACTAAGCTTCCTGTTTTTAGCGGCTCTTACCATTCCCAAACTCGAACTAAGCCACTTCGAACCCTTCGACGTTTGGGTGCTGGGAACAGCGGCGTTTATACCCGCTTGCCTTGCCTTGGCGGGGCTGGCCTTTTCGATCTTTATCCCAATGGCGTATTGTCGCTATGGCTGCCCAACTGGCGCGCTCTTGAGTTTCGTCAGGAGCTCTTCAAACCACGAACGCTTTGGAAAAAAAGACGCCATGGCTTTCCTCGTTTTGCTTTGCGCCGCATTTTTCCAAGCACTCTCACCTGCAGTGGTTTACAAGACTCCACCGACTGCTCTTCGGGGTGCCGCGTTTGGCACAACTTGGTCCGTTAAGATCAAAGGCTCGGTTCCCAACCTCTCCGCTCTTTACGCCTCCTTAAATCACGAAATCCAACGGATTGAAAACACCCTTTCGCACTGGAGCGGCAACTCCGCCACCAGCCGCTTTAATACCTCTGCTTCCACAGACCCGCAGGACATCCCCGAAGAGTTGGGCCGCCTCGTCGACTTCGCTCTCAAACTCCATAAAGCTTCGGACGGCGATTACGACATCACCATCGCTCCGCTGGTTGCTGCCTGGGGCTATGGCCCTTCGGGAGACATCACCAAACCTCCTTCCGAACCGGAAATTGCAAAACTTTTGGCCTCCACCGGTTCACAGCAACTGCTCCTGAGCGCCGATAAAAAACACTTGAGCAAAACAAATCCTGCCCTCGCTCTGGATCTCGGATCTATCCTCCAAGGCTATGCGGTCGACCGCTTTTTTTCTTTGCTTGAAGACGCCGGACTTGGGAATTTTTTGATCGAGGTAGGCGGGGAACTGCGCTCCAAAGGCTCCTGGTCCGTGGCGATTGAAAATCCCAGCGATGCCAAACATCCCCTGAAAGTAGTCTCACTCCAAGACGCAGCGCTCGCCACCTCCGGGCTTGCCCGCGCACGAAGGAAAGTCGCGGGGGAAACTGTCTCGCATATCATCTCCCCAAAAACCGGCTATCCGGTAGATCCCACGATTCAAGCATGTTCCGTCCAGTGTGCGACATGCCTGGAGGCCGATGGTTGGTCCACGGCCATGATCGCCAGCGGACTGCCCAAAGCCACTCAGCTCGCCAAAAAAGAAACCCTCAAAGTCTGGCTTTTAGACGCAGCCGGCTCCTTCAAGATGCTCGACGAAAAGCTTTAACCGGGCTTTGCGTCCGCTCACTACACCTTGCGCAGGATCGTTTTATGAATGGGCAAACCCTGGGCGATAAACCGCGCCTCAAAGTTTGTGAGAGGATGCGTCGCGTCATCCTGCCACTCCACACGTTCCCAGCCCTTCGCTTCCGCGATCACTTTCTCCATCCACCGGAAATAAGGGAGATCATCCGTCTTTAGCCTCAGCTCACCACCATCCACCAATGTGGCCCGGACCGCCTCCAAGAATTCAGGCTGTACCAACCGGCGGCTCTGGTGCGCCCGCTTGGGCCACGGGTCTGGAAACGAAACGTAACTTATTGCGACAGACTCCGCCGGCAGAATGAAGCGCGCCGTGTAAAGATTCTCCAAACGCAACACTCGAATGTTACGCAGCCCAAGTCGCGCCGCCGTCTTGCAAACCTTCTCCACGCGCCCCACCAGGCGCTCTGTGGCCAGGAAGTTCCGACCGGGATATTTCTGCGCCATCGCGAGTACAAAAGCCCCCTCACCACAGCCGTAATCTACGGTCACAGGCGCTTCTACGGAAAAGAGATCCACCATCCTCGCTGCGTCCAGAATGGAAGAGGGTATCCAGTGAATATCATCCGGGGTGAGCGCGTTTAAAACTGAGGCTGCAGTAGGCATGGAGCTTATCTCTACCACAGGTGGCGTTAAAAAGTGGAGCAACAAGACACCTCTTCACCCGAAGTCCTTCCTCCGTGCGTTGCTTTTTCCAAATGCTCAGGACTAAATAGCATCCGCGTACTATGAAGTTTTCCCTCTTGCTACCTTTGCTTGCCCTCTCGGCTTCAGCGTTTGTTTCCTCAATACACGCCGCCCCGTTTCCCATCCAACCCAACGACCGCGTGTTGTTCATGGGAGACACACTTCTCGAACGCGAAGGTTCGGAGGCCGCGCTGGAAACAATCCTCACTCACCATTTTGCAACCGTTCCTTTCACGGTCCGCAATCTTTCCTTCAGCGCGGACCTGCCCACGGGCGTCTCACGCGCGAGCTTTGATCCTGCCACAGCCGGCATGGATCGCATCCGCACCCAGCTTGACCTTGTAAAACCGACCGTAGCGATTCTCGGCTACGGTATGGCGGCCAGCCTTGAGGAAATGACGTACCGTTCCGGAGATCCAAACCTCAACGCGGATCCAACTCGATACGGTGCTGAATTCTCCCCGGCAAAATTCAAAGCTGACCTTGGAAAACTCATGGACGCGATTGTCGCATCCAACGCAACTCCAGTACGTTTCGTCCTGTTGGCACCGCTTCAGCACGAAGATGTCCGGGCAAAGCGCCCCGGTCTTCCCAACCCCGCAGAACACAACCGCATCCTCGCTGGTTACGTTCAAGCCATCCGCGAACTCGCGGCCGAACGCGGGGCTCGCTTTGTAGACCAAGCCTCGCTTGCGCAAACAGATGTAAAACGCACGCTTTCGGAAAACGGCATTCACCCCACAAGCGAGGGAATGGAACACTGGGCGACCGCCCTCGCTAAAGACCTCGGCTGGAGTGCGTCCGAAGACAAGCCAGTCCTCAAGGACTCGCCACTGCGCAAGGCGCTTCAACGCAAGAACGATCTCTTTTTTCACCGCTGGCGGCCCGCCAACCACACCTATATTTTTGGTTTCCGCAAACGCGAACAAGGGCGCAACGCCGTCGAAATGGAACAGTTCGACGCCCTTCTGGAGAAGGCGGATGCCGCCATCGCCGCGCTCAAGGCTGGGAAACAAGCTCCACCCGAACCGATTCTTCCCCCTGATCCCATCGCGTCAACGCCGGTGGCGGCGCCCGCCTTTAACTTGGAAGACGGGCTGGAAATCAGCCTCTGGGCGGAAAATCCCCTTCTCTCCAAACCCGTGGAAATGAACTGGGATGCCAAAGGCCGTTTGTGGGTCGCCACTACGCCGATCTACCCCCAAATTCAACCCGGAGCTTATCCCACAGACAAAGTCTTTATTCTCGAGGACACCAAACGCGCCGGGCGGGCAGACAAGGCAACCTTGTTTGCAGACAATCTTCTGATTCCCACGGGAATCGAACCGTCCTTGGAAATTACGGGCGGCCGCAACGCTGCTTACGTCGGAGCTTCCACCGAATTGCTACTGCTTCGCGATACGGATGGCGATGGCAAGGCAGACCAGCGGAGCGTCGTGCTAAGCGGCTTCGGAACCGAAGACACCCACCACACCATACACGCCCTCCACTGGGGCGTCGACGGCCGGCTCTACTTCAGCCAGAGCGTTTATATTCACAGCCATATGGAAACCCCATGGGGTGTTGTCCGCCTTAACTCGGGCGGTGTCCTCGCATACGATCCGCGCACAGAGCGGGTCGAAGTTTTTGTCAAAGGTCTCTGGAATAACTGGGGCCATCAAACCAATGCGGAAGGCCAGTCTTTCCTCACCGATGGCGCAGGAAGCTCGGGTGTGAGTTGGGCCTATCCAGGCGCCACCTTCGCCCCCTCCGAAGGCTCCAAGGGCGTGATGCCCAGCGTCAGTAACAGCGGTTATCCAAAATTCTGCAGCTTGGAAATCATTCGCAGCCCGCTTTTTCCAGAGGCTTGGCAGGGACACGCCATTACGTGCGATTTCCGCGCGCACCGCATCGTACGCTTTTCTCTGAAAGACTTAAGTCGGGGCGACTCTCCAAAAAGTGCCTTCGCAACCTCCGATCAACCCGCCGTAGTCCATACCGCCGACCAAGGCTTCCGCCCCATCGACGTCAAACTCGGACCAGACGGCGCTCTTTATGTTGCCGACTGGACAAATCCGGTGATCAATCACGGCGAGGTGGACTTCAGGGATCCCCGAAGGGACAAAGTCAGTGGCCGTATCTGGCGCATCAGCTCCAAGGCAGGCAACCCTGTCGCATGGGAGTCGCTTTGGGAAAAAGACACACCAGCTCTTCTCAACGCACTGTTATCCAACAACCTTTGGGAACAGCAGCAGGCCCGCAAGATCCTAAGCCAACGGGTGAAAAATGGAGCCTGGGATAAACTTGAAGCGTGGCAGAAAGAAAAAAACACGCCCTCCGCCTCGCGCGAGGCCGCATATATTCGCGCCGCTGCTTTTGGCGCTGAAGCCGCCATCAAAGGACTCGATTTAAACGATCCCGCCAACACGGCGTGGGAAGCCCGCTGGCGGGGTTCCCTTGCTGGCGCAGCCGGCAATGTCGAACGTTTGGCAGTTCTCGCGAAGGACGCCTCTCCGCGGGTCCGCGTCGAAGCGATGCGCGCTCTCGCGAGAATCCCTTCCGAAGCCGCCGCGGAAGCGGCTTCAATCGCCATCGAGAATCAACCCGCTGGCGATCCTCACTACGATTTCGCCATGAAACTTACCATGCGCGAGGTCGGCTCCCTCTGGATGACTGGCGTTGTAGAAGGCCGGTGGGATTGGAAATCTCAAGAAACCAAGTTTGCCAACCGCCTTCTTGCCCTGGAAACGGCGGACGCTTCGAAGCTTCTTTCCACCGTCATGAAAAATCTTACCCTCCCCAGCAATGGTAGCGGGCCGTGGGCTAAACTGATTGGATATGCTGGTGGCGCGGAGGAAGCTTCCAAACTTTGGTCCGTCGTAACGCTGCAGCCCCAAGATCCTACAGTGGTAGCTCAAGGCCTTGAAGCGCTCCTCGCGGCGGCTGGCCGCGGCGTACGTCCCAGTTCAGAAACCGCGACTCTCTCACGCTTTGTATCGGACAAAAATCAGGCGGTAATGCGTCCTGCGCTCACGTTGGCGGGACTCTGGAAGCTCGAAGCCCTCGCTCCCCAGCTCGGTGCCGCCGCTTTAAGCCCCGATCCCGCCCTGCGGAGTGCTGCGGTAGAAGGTTTGCGAGCCCTCGGCGGCGAACCGGCGGTGCGAGAAGCCAAAAAACTTCTTACGGCTGACAATGCTCCCGAAGTCCAACTTCAGGCCCTGGCTATTCTCGCGAAAGTACGCCCACAGGATGCCATCAAGGAAGCCACGTTGATCCTCTCCAATGTCACGCAGCCTTCCGCAGCGCTTCCAGTTTGGAGAACGCTGACTGCTGCTGATGTGGGTATTGCGCAAACAGTGGCATTGAAGGCCAAGGACACGCTTCCAAAAGCCGCCCAGGATGCTGGCCTTCAATCTGCCCGCGAACTAGGCAGACGGGGTGCTGCTTTGGAACAAGCTTTGCGCGGAAAAACCAGTCAGGGAGCCACCGCAAAACGCAGCTCTCAGGACTGGGCGAAACTGGTGCAAGAACGCGGAAACGCAGCCAAGGGTGAACGTACCTACCACAGCTCCACGATGAGCTGTGTCCAGTGCCACGTCATTGGTGGAGCTGGAGGAAAACTCGGGCCCGATATGTCCACCATCGGCGCGAGCGCCCCGCTGGATTACGTCATTGAAAGCGTCTTGGAACCTTCCGCCAAGGTTAAGGAGGGTTATCACGGCGTGAACTATTCCCTCACCGACGGTTCGTCGCTCACGGGCATTCCCTTCGAAGAAAACGGCAACTCCATTAAAATACGCGTGCCCGGGGGCGTGGAAATCGAAGTGCCAAAAAGCAAAATCAAGAGTTCAGAAGTGATTGGTTCTCTGATGCCTGCTGGTCTCATCGAAGCGCTTACTGAAGAGGAGAAAATCAACCTCTTCGCCTTTCTTGGCTCGGTCGGACGGCCCGGTACGTTTGATGCCAGTAACGGCGGCGTTGCCCGTGCATGGCGGATCACTGCCAGTGCCGACGATGCTAAAATGGGCCGCAACCTGGCGACTGCTATAGCCGCTTACAGCCTCACAGATGGAAGCCTTCTCCCCGAACACCTCGAAGTGCCACTCGCCGCCACCTCTGGAGATTCGGCATTTGCCGTGACAAGATTTGCTCTGGGTTCACCCGGCAAAGTAACCTTGGACGTAGTCGGCTCAGTTGAATTTTGGGTCGACGGCCAACCCGCCCGCCCGGGTGAAAGCCAGTTTGCCGCAGGCGAACACGTCCTCGCCGTGCCGCTCAAAAAAGCCAGCCTGCCGAAGGCTCTGAAAGCCTCGGTTTCAAACGCCCGGTTCCTCGCGCCTTAACCCACGGATTACGAAGGGCACGAACCTCGCAGCTCCTGCCCTTCCGTAATCCTAGACAGGCGTTTTAGCGACAAGCCGCCTTTCGGCGTCTCCAAGCTCGCGCCATACGCCGCTTTGTTGTGAGCCAAGCTCCAGGGCCCCGATTCTCACCCGCACAAGCCTCAAGGTGGGATGTCCCACAGCTGCAGTCATTTTGCGGACTTGATGATATTTCCCCTCCACAAGCACCAGCGATATCCAACAGTCCAAAACCGTTTTCCTCACACGCACAGGCGGATTGCGCGCAGGAAGCTCCGGCTGCGGGTCCAGTAAGTCGGCCCTGCATGGCAATGTTTTCTGACGGCCCAGCAGTATTCCGTCTCTGAGATTTTGCAACGCCGCAGCTGCGGGTATACGCTCCACAAGCGCCCAGTACTCGCGCTCATGCGCCCGGGTAGGTTGCAGCAGGCGCGCGTTCCATTCAGGTTCATCACTGAGCAAAAGCAACCCCTCGCTGTCCGCATCCAGCCGCCCAATCGGGTAGACACGCGGCGGGAAATCGAACTCCGCCAGAGTGCCCCACCGAGAACCCGGCTCGGGTGTGAACTGGGACAAAATGCCGTAGGGTTTGTGAAATGCGAGTAACACAGGGGCGAGCGGTTTCGGGAAAAATGAAAGACGGTGGGCCGTCTTTGTTCAAGACAACCACACCGTCTTTTTCACAAGCGTCCGTTAAAATCGGCGCCGTGTTGTCCGTTTAGTAACGGTAATGTTCAGGCTTGTAGGGTCCTTCGGGAGCGACGCCTAAATACCCAGACTGTTTCGGTGTAAGCGTGGTGAGCTTTACCCCGATTTTTTCGAGGTGCAAACGCGCGACTTCCTCGTCCAATTTTTTGGGAAGCACGTAAACCGCTGGCTTGTAGACGTCGCGGTTCTTCCAGAGATCCAGCTGTGCCAGCACCTGATTTGAAAAGCTGGCGGACATCACGAAGCTCGGGTGCCCTGTGGCACAGCCCAGATTCACCAAACGCCCCTCGGCAAGCAGGAATATTTCGCGCCCGTCTGGGAAGCGGTACTTGTCCACTTGTGGCTTGATGTTCACCCGCTGCACGCCACTTGCTGCGTTGAGAATGTCGACCTGAATCTCGTTATCGAAGTGCCCGATGTTTGCGATGATCGCCTGATCCTTCATCGCCTTCATGTGTTCAAAGGTGATCACATCGACGTTGCCCGTCGTGGTGATGTAAATATCGCCTCGGCCGAGAGTATCCTCGAGCGTCGTGACTTCATACCCTTCCATCGCCGCCTGCAACGCGTTGATCGGATCCACCTCGGTCACAATGACCCGGGCACCCTGCCCGCGCAGAGACTGCGCCGATCCCTTACCCACGTCGCCATAACCGCAAACCACTGCCACCTTGCCCGAAATCATCACGTCAATCGCTCGGTTTAAACCATCCACCAGCGAATGCCGGCAACCGTACAAATTGTCGAATTTCGACTTCGTCACAGAATCATTCACGTTGAAAGACGGCACCAACAACTTGCCCTGCTCCTGAAGTTTGTAAAGACGGTGCACACCGGTGGTTGTTTCCTCGGACACGCCGCGCCATGCCTTGACCACCTCATGCCAGTGCAAGGGGTTCTCACGGTGCATGTCCTTCAGAAGATCCTTGATGACCTGCTCTTCCACGTTGGAGGACGAAGTATTCACCCAGCCATCGCCGTCTTCGAGCTCGTACCCTTTATGGATGAGAAGGGTCACGTCGCCGCCATCATCCACCACCATTTCCGGTCCCTTCCCATCAGGAAAAGTGACGGCCTGGCGCGTGCACCACCAATACTCTTCGAGGGTTTCTCCCTTCCACGCAAACACTGGTACTCCAGCTGCTGCGATCGCTGCCGCCGCATGGTCCTGAGTGGAGAAAATATTGCAGCTCGCCCAGCGCACAATGGCGCCAAGATCCACGAGCGTTTCAATGAGAACCGCCGTCTGGATGGTCATGTGAAGAGATCCCGTGATCCGCACGCCTGCGAGGGGCTTTTGCGGGGCGTACTTTTCACGGATGGCCATCAGCCCTGGCATTTCCTTTTCTGCGATGGAAATTTCCTTGCGCCCCCACTCCGCCAGGGAAAGGTCGCGCACCTTGAAATCAGAAGTGTTATTTGTTTGTGTTAACATATGAATCCGTTGTTGTTGCTAAGCTCTGGTGAAACCTTAAACAGCCTTGCGAAGGGCCTCTGTCTTGTCCGTGTGCTCCCACGTGATTTCCGGGTCGTTCTTTCCAAAGTGACCATAGTTCGTCGTCTTGGAATAGATCGGTCTGAGCAAATCAAGCTGCTTCACAATCTGAGCTGGCTTGAATGAAAAGACCTCGGCTACCGCTTTCTCAATGCTCTCCTCGGAAACTTTCGCCGTCCCGAAAGTGTCGATGTGGATGCTTACTGGATCGGGGTATCCAATGGCGTAGGCAAACTGCACTTCACAACGGTCAGCCAAACCAGCCGCCACAATGTTTTTTGCCACGTACCGTCCCATATACGCCGCCGACCGATCCACCTTCGAGGGATCCTTCCCCGAAAACGCTCCGCCTCCATGCCGGCCCATTCCGCCGTAGGAATCCACGATGATTTTGCGGCCCGTGAGACCTGTATCGCCCTGAGGCCCGCCCACCACGAAACGTCCCGTCGGATTAATCAGAAACTGCGTGTCTGCCGTCAAAAGTTCCGCCGGCAGTTCCTTGCGAATCACTTCATCAATCAGAAACGAGCGTATCGTCGCATTGGAAACAGACTCCGCATGCTGGGTGGAAATGACCACGTTCGAGATGCCCACAACACGGTGACCCTCATAAATCACAGACACCTGTGACTTTGCATCCGGACGGAGCCACTTGACCACTCCACTCTTGCGGATTTGCGTCAGCGCGCGCCCCAGACGGTGCGCAAACATCACAGGAGCCGGCATCAATTCCGGAGTTTCGTTGCACGCGAAACCAAACATCAAACCCTGGTCTCCAGCACCCTGTTCCGCCGTATCCTTGCCGTCGGCCGCGCGCGCATCCACGCCCTGCGCGATGTCCGGCGACTGGGCTGTGACGATGTTCATCACGAAAACCTTGTCCGCATGAAAAACGTCGTCGTCATTGGTGTATCCAATGCCACGAATCGACTCACGCACCAGAGCCGTGTAATCGGGGTTGGAACGTGTGGTGATTTCTCCGCCCACGACAACCACGTTGCTCTTTGCGTAGACCTCACAAGCCACACGGCTGTGCGGATCTCCGGCTAAACAGGCATCAAGGATCGCATCGGAGATAGTGTCGCAGACTTTGTCGGGATGACCTTCACCGACGGACTCTGAGGAAAAAATATAGCGGCGTGACATGACGGGGTGCTGGTTGGATTTAAACAATAGGTTGGGAGGCGCCACACGATGTATTGACGCATCATGATGGGAGGATGTATTGCTTCCACCATGGCGTCAATCTTCAAATCGCTCCGCCTTCTGGCGGATGACACGCGCGTGCGCCTTCTGCTCCTCTTGCGGCAGGAAGAACTTTCTGTCGCAGAACT
Source organism: Chthoniobacteraceae bacterium (assembly GCA_947476255.1). Lineage (GTDB taxonomy): Bacteria > Verrucomicrobiota > Verrucomicrobiia > Chthoniobacterales > Chthoniobacteraceae > Chth-196. The sequence goes on from CANJPY010000025.1 coordinate 52,452, forward strand.
CCAAGAGATCCTCGGCATGGGCCAATCCCGCATCTCCTCGCACCTCGCACAACTGCGCACGGGCCGGCTCGTGACGGACCGCAGGGCCGGGAAAAATATATACTATACCGTGGATCCAGCGATGTTTCCCCCCGAGATTTCCCGCGTTCTTGACGCCGGGTCCGGCGAGATTTCAGAGTTCAAAGCAGATTCCCGGGGGTTGGCTGCGGTTCGGCGTAAAAGGGCTGATTTGAGTCGTGAGTATTTCAACCGGATGGCCGGCCGTTTTGGCCGCACGTATTGCCCTGGGAGGACCTGGCAAGGCGTGGCGCGTATGTTGTTCGCATTGGTTCCCCACATTGACATCGCCGATCTGGGAGCTGGCGAAGGCCATTTGTCCCAACTTCTTGCGAAACGCGCGCGGCACGTGATTGCGGTTGATAATTCCGATAAGATGGTCGAGTACGGCACTAAATTGGCCCGTGACAACGGCATCTCCAATTTGGAGTACAGACTGGGGGATATTGAGGATCCCCCGATAGCGTCAGGCAGTGTGGATCTCGTGATCCTTTCGCAGGCCCTCCACCATGCGACCCGGCCCCAGCGCGCTCTGGAGGCGGCTTACCGCATCCTGCGGCCAGGCGGCCAGGTTGCGGTGTTGGATCTGCTCTCCCACCAGTTTGAGCAGGCACGGGAGCTTTATGCAGACAGCTGGCTGGGATTTACAGAGGCGGAAATTAGTGGTTTTCTGTCTGACGCGGGCTTCAACAACGTCGACGCTGAGGTTGTGGCCCGGGACGAACAAAATGCTGTTTTCCAGACAGTTCTAGCGACCGGAAAGAAAAACTGACTTTCGTTTCCTGATCCGGGCCATAAACCTAGAAACGCCATTGAGGGATCACATGCCGGAGGCATCACCGCCATTTGCCGGTGGTTGAGCGAAGCGACACCACCGGTTGTCAGACCACAAA